>CAXNDA010000092.1:0-7069 GCA_964200875.1 Chloroflexota bacterium
GGATCGCGGTCCGCAGAGAAGGGTATCATCGGCCATTACCAGGTTGTCCCTGGTAGGGGCGGCCTCGCGCCGCCCTGGAGGGGTGGTCGGGGCGAGCGGGCGAGAGGAGTTAACGCTCATCCGAAGGCCGCGGATGCACGGCGCACTGCGATGGAGCTTGTGCAACCCACCCGCCCACGCCAGAATAGACAGCACGCGCCGCACGGCTCCCCGCCCTGCGGCCCCGCATCACGCTGAACACACACTGGAGGACACCCCATGGACTTGGGACTAGCAGGTAAGGTCGCCGTTATCACCGGCGGCAGCGAGGGTATGGGCAAGGCCGCCGCCGCCGCCTTCGCCCGCGAGGGCGCGAAGGTGGCCATCTGCGCCCGCCGCGAGGACGTGCTGAACGCCGCCGCCGACGAGATTCGCAAGGCCCACAACGCCGAGATCATCGCCGTCCCCACCGACGTCACCAAAGCTGACGCCTGTGCCGCCTACGCCCAGCAGGTCATCAACACCTTCGGCGGCATCGACATTCTGGTCAACAACGCCGGCACCTCGGCCGCCGGCGCCTTCGAAAAGGTCACCGACGAAGAGTGGGAGTACGACCTTCAGCTCAAGCTGTTCTCGGCCATCCGCATGAGCCGCGCCGCCATTCCCAGCATGCGGGCCCGCGGCGGTGGACGCATCATCAACATGACGACGGTCGGCGGGAAGGCCCCCGGCGCCAACTCGCTGCCCACCAACGTGAGCCGCGCCGCGGGCATCGCCCTCACCAAGGCGCTCTCGAAGGAGCTGGCTAAGGACAACATCCTGGTCAACACGGTCTGCGTCAGCATGGTGGAGAGCGGCCAGATTTCCCGCAACGCCGCCCGCCGTTTCCCCGGCATGAGCCTGGAAGACGCCTACAAAGAGATGGGCAAGGGCATCCCCATCGGCCGCATCGGCACTTCCGAAGAGGCCGGCGACCTCATCGCCTACCTCTGCTCGAACCGAGCCGGCTTCATCACCGGCGCCTCCGTCAACTTCGACGGTGGTGTCTCGCCGGTGGTTTAGCGACAGCACCAAACTTGCACTGCCGCAGGAGCACCGCGGGCTGATCCAACCCGGCTCTCCATGCCCCCATAATCTGGGGGTATCATTGGGCGCGCATGATCCGCTTAGCACACCATTGCTGGGGTTACCGATGCCTTCGGACGGACTACCGATTAACTTGGATGATCTCCTCCACGAGCGCGCGGTGGAACGGGCCCGACTTGAGTTCAAGTCAACCTGGGACGAACAAATCGCTGATTCGGCGGTCCGGACGATCTGCGCGTTTGCCAACGACTTCCTGAATCTCAACGGTGGCTATGTTGTTCTGGGGGTAGAGACGAACGACTTAGGTCAGCCTGTCTCGCCGCCAAGGGGGTTGGATGCGTTGAACCTGGATGAAGTGCAGCGTGCCATCCGAGTGGCCTGCGGGAGGATCGCCCCCGACTACCAGCCAGTTCTTTTCCCTGCAACCTACATGGGCAAGAGCATCTTGGTACTTTGGGCTCCTGCTGGCGACAATCGACCATACGAAGCCCCACGGCGGCGCGGTGACAACAAGGCTTATTTCATTCGCATCGGAGCCGAAGCGCTCGAAGCTACCGGTGACCTTCGCCGGCAGCTTATTGAGCAGGCAGCCAGTGTGCCGTTTGATGACCGGAGAAGTCTGGTGGCGGAACTGGGTGACATTTCGCTTCTTTCCGTTCAGAGGTTCCTGACCGACATACGTAGTGAGATGGCCAGGGAAACAGGCAACATGGATGCGCTCGAAGTGTACAGGCGCTTACGACTGACCGTTCCCATCAATGCACATCATGTTCCCAAGAACGTTGCCTTGCTGTTCTTCTCGGCGGATCCCGAAAGGTTTTTTCCAGGGGCACGGGTAGAGATCGTGCAGTTCGCAGACGATGCAGGTGGCAACTTGATCGAAGAGCGGATGATTCGAGGACCTCTGCCAGATCAAATCAAGCTAACCCTGGACTATTTGAACGGGACCACGGACGTTATGCTCCGCAAGGTTCCTGGACAGGCGGAAGTCGATAGGATGGTCGCGTACCCATACGAGGCAATGGAAGAGGCGATAGTAAACGCGCTATACCACCGCAGTTACGAAGGTCAGCCTGAACCAGTCAAGGTGTACCTGTACCCCGATCGAATGGAAATCATCAGTTATCCAGGCCCAGTGAGTGGCATTCTTTCGGAGCATCTTCAACCGAGCGGTTCAGTGCCCCCAGTTCCAGCTCGAAATCGCCGTATCGGTGAGCTGCTGAAGGAGTTGCGGCTTGCTGAGGGCCGTGGCACTGGGCTACCAAAGATCCGTCGGCAAATGCGGGACAACGGTTCCCCGGAGCCTCGCTTCGACTTTGACGAGGGTCGCACATACTTCCGCGTCGTCTTACCTGCGCATCCCCGATATCAGGTCGTGCACGCCCTCCGCGAGAGCGCTTTGATGTGGTCAACCGGCGACCGCCCACCTGCCATTGCCCACCTGCGACGCCTCTTCGAAAGTAGCCCCGAGTCGGGTGCCATCGCGCGACAACTCATCGAGTATGCATTCGTCGTCGGGGACTTGGAGTTAGCCCAAAGTGTCTTCGAACGGTTTCGAGGCGCATCAAACCGAACTGAAACCTCACAGCCCTACCTCCAGTATGCGTCTGGGCTCCTCGACAGGCGCTTAAATCGGGAAGCTGGTCAGGTATTGGAGCTTATTCCCTCTGCTGGGCCGTCGACCGATATCGCAGAAGCCGCCGTGTTGAGAAAGCGAATGGGGGATAACAGAGAGGCCCATCGGCTCTTCTCTCAGGCCCTGCCGGAGATGCGAGATAACGCAAGAATCGTGCATGAGTTTGCTCAGACGAAGCTTGCTTTGGCTCGAGACTCGCGTGATGCGACTGCCCGCCGCCGTCTCGATCGGGAAGCAGTGGAACTCTTGCACCGTGCAATCCAACTGACCACCGACCCCGTGAGAGAAGCTTGGTGCTGGTTCGAGCTCGCTCGAGCCCTTAACTGGTTGAAGGAACCAAGGACCCAGATTGAAGCGGCATACCTACGGGCGCTGGCCCTGCGACCTGAGGAAGGACGATTCCGAGAGAGCTACGACAGATGGAAGGCGGACGGGCGTTAGCCAAGCACTTTCGGGCCATGGTCACACCTTCTGATACATTGGTCACCAGAAGGGCTCCGCCTAGGAGTCCACCCAACCCGCTCACCCTTCCCACCTCTCGTATACTGAAAAGCACACTATGACCACCGTCTCCACCGCCACCGATCTCCTCGCCATGGGCGCCGCCGCCAAGGCCGCCGGCCGCAAGCTGGCCGCCGCCACCGGCGCCGCCAAAACCCGCGCGCTCGAATTGGTGGCCGACGGCATCCAGGCCCACGCGGCCGAGATACTGGCCGCCAATGCCGGCGACTACGCCACGGCCAAGGCCTCCGGCCTGTCCGACGCTATGCTCGACCGTATGGAGCTGAACGAGCGCCGGCTGCAGGGCATGGCCACCGACGTGCGCACCGTGGCCGCCTTGCCCGACCCCGTCGGCGAGTTCATCGAGATGAAGACCCTGCCCAACGGCCTGCAGGTGGGCAGGGTGCGGGTGCCCCTCGGTGTCATCGCCTCCATCTACGAGAGCCGTCCCAACGTCACCACCGACATCGCCGCACTCGCGCTCAAGGCCGGCAATGCCGTCATCCTGCGGGGCGGCAAAGAGGCGCTGGCCACCAACATTGCGCTTGCGAGGGTGGTGCAGCAAGCCTGCACCGAAGCCGGCCTCCCCGAAGGCTGTGTGCAGTACGTCGACAACCCGGACCGCGCGCTCGTGACTGAGTTGCTGGAGATGAAGCAGTACATCGACCTGCTGATACCGCGCGGCGGGGCTGACCTCATCCGCTTCGTCGCCGAGAACGCCACCATGGCGGTGGTCACCGGCGGTATCGGCGTATGCCACACCTACGTCGACGCCTCGGCCGACCCGCAGATGGCCCTCGACATCGTGGTGAACGCCAAAACCCGCCGCTACACCATCTGCAACGCGCTCGACACCCTGCTGGTGCACCGCGACATCGCTCCAAGCTACCTGCCCCTTATCGCCGCCGCATTCGCCCAGCACGGCGTGGAAATGCGCTGCGACGACGCCTCCGCCGGCATCATCGCCGCTGCACCTCTTACCGAGCGGCCAATCGTGACGCCCGCTGCTGCCGGCGATTGGGGGCAGGAGTTCCTGGCGCTGGTCGCCGCCGTCAAAGTGGTCGACAGCCTCGACGCCGCGCTCGACCATATCGACCGCTACGGCTCCGGCCACAGCGAGGCCATCATCACCGAGGACTACACGGCCTCCCAGCGCTTCCTACGCGAGGTGGACGCGGCTGCAGTCTACGTGAACGCCAGCACCCAGTTCACCGACGGCGGGCAGTTCGGCCTCGGCGCCGAGGTGGGCATCAGCACGCAGAAGTTCCACGCTCGCGGCCCCATGGGCCTGCGCGAAATCACCAGCTACAAGTGGGTGGTCCTCGGCTCCGGCCAGACCCGCCCGCTGTAGAGGCTGCCTATTCTTAGCTTCTGCAGTCAGCCACCCCAGCGCCGCAAGAAGCAGGCCTGTGTCAAGAACTAGACATACGGCCCCACCCAGGGTGCTGGCGCCCCGGCGGCTGCTCGATCCCTTCGCCCCGCGCGGTCGTGGTGACAGCACACAAGCACACGCCGTGCGGCGGGACCTGAAAGAACGCGGGGTTGTTCCTCTACCCCCAGAGGGATTCGGTGTGCCTCGGGATTCAGGGCGTGACGTGCGGATACGTGTGGGGCAACCACGCCCGGGGTTCCACCATCCCGCGACGGCTGCCGACGTACGGGACCTCCTCGCGACGCTTGGGCCCTCGTGGACCTATGGCCTACGCTCGGTGTCGCTGGCGCGCGGTCGCCAAATGGTCGGAGGACGCCTCTACTTTGGTGAACTCCGCATCCCGGGCGATATTCTTTTGTTTGAGCAACCTGAATCCCCCTGGCGACTACCCGGCTCGCTCGCTGCCGCCGCTCGCCAGCGACTGCTTACCGCTGGGGCAGAGGTAGAACCCGAAGCTGGCGGCCTGCAGACGCTGGTTCACTGGCCGGGTGAGACGCTGCGGGACTTCATGCTGCGGGATGTGCTCACGCACGAGCTTGCACACCATGCCCAGCAGCAGTATGCGGGGAAGCGTCACGTTCGGCTGCGTCGCACCCATGATCATGAAGCGCTGGCCGAGGTGGTGGTTCGGCGCCTACGAGAGGTCGCCACGTCTCGGACAACGGCAGAGTCTTCTCGCTGAAACCTGTCCTTGTCGGCGATGGCATCGAGAATCCCGCCAACGCCCTACTGCTGGAGGCGGTGGCTGGGATGTTCGGCACCACAACGCTCTTCCGCGATCGGCGTCGGCTGGCGGCGCAGTTGCCGACCGATAGTCCAGCCCTGCACTACATTGAGCCGAAGGACCTCAACGGGTATCGTCCAATACTCGTCTGCGAGACCGACCTGCAGGCGGTGCCCGTGTACGGCTTTCGGCTTCCGCCGGGGCAGAGCGGCGCCCTGGTTGTGGGTAACGAGCGCCATGGCGTGGCTCACGAACTTCGGCAGATGGCGGACCATACCGTTGGTATCCCGTTGCACTCCACCCGCCTGACCAGCTTGAACGTGGCAGCCTCCGCCGCTGTGGCGCTGTATCACATAGGCAATCCTTTGAGCAGCAGCCGGCAGGCACAGCGAGGCCTGGAGCGGCTGCGGCCCGAGCTCCTGCTACTTGGAGCAACCAACCACTTCGAGTTGGGCAGCACGCTACGGTCGGCAGCGGCCTTCGGTTGGGCGCAAGTGTTGGTGGACGATCGTGCTGGTGTGTGGTTTGGCGTTGAGCGGGGTATGCGGGCAGAGGGGCGGGCGGCCGCCAGACGGGCACGCAACGCGATTCGTCTGCACCGCAGCGCGCCCTCTGACCGCTATGCCTTCAACGAGGTGGTGGTAGTTACGGCAAGTGGCACGGGTGTGCCGCTGCAGCGTGTTCGGTTGACGGGCGGTACCAGCCAGCTTCTGGTGGTCGCCGATGAAAGCGTTGGCAACGTCGAGCCCGATGGCTGGGAGCGGCTTGGGAAGCGGGTTACCTTGGCGACGCTTGATCTCCCGTCCCTGACCCAACACTACCGCTACCGTCTCGCCGCATCGATAGCGCTGTCGGAGGTTGCGCGGCAGTTGGGGCACTCAACCGGGGTACGGCCAGCAGCCCCGCGGCGTGGCCTTCGATACACGTCTGCCGTCGATATCGACAGTCCAGAACCCGCTGAACTGGTTACTGCCGCCGAATTGGCTGAATATTAGCCAGAGGCAACACTACCGCCCTAGCGGCACCACCACCGGTGCGGCGCTCAGCTGCACCCGCCGGGGCCCCGGGGTGTAGACTCCAGCCACGCCGATGAACGCCCCGCCCGCGCGGAGGTTGGCCGTAAGCTCGGCACGGCGGTCGGCGCGGGCTGGCGCGCGTTCCAGCGCTCGCAGCAGCAGCCGGGTGGCGTCGTACACCACCACGGCCTCGGTGCTCACCGGCTCGCCCCAGCGTTCGCGAAAGGCGGTGCTGAAAGCGGTGAACGCCGGCCCGCCGGGCTCGCCATAGGGCGCGAGCCGGAAGCCGGGCGCCGCCGCCTCGAGACTTGGTGCGTAGCGGTGCGGTACCAACACCCGCACAGCGTCGGCCAGAGGAACATCACGCGCGAAGGCCAGCGAGGCCTGGAGCGATCCGGCGAAAACGAGCAGGTCTGGGTTGGCAGCCGCCAGGCGCTGCCGCATCTCGCGGAAGTCGCTGGCGTAGGGCAGCGCCGCCTCGTTGCGGACGAGGCGCAGGCCGGCCCGCAGCAGTCCCGCCTGCAGGCCCTCGGCCAAGGTCAGGTCCGTGAGGTCGGGCCCCGCGACCACGGCAATCGACGCTTGGGGTGCGCGGCCGCGGGCAAACTGGGTTACTGCGCCCGTCAGCGCCTCCCGAGCGGGCGCAACGCACAGCACGGGACCGTCCCTGGCTTCGCAACCCCCGTGGGCCAGCG
>CAXNDA010000093.1:0-7064 GCA_964200875.1 Chloroflexota bacterium
TGCTCTACGCGCGCTAAGGCGTCATGAATGCCGCCCCTACCCAGGCCGTCGTCGCAGGCCCGCGCGAAACGCCAAGGCGAGCCTGTTGCCTGAGCCCGTCGAAGGCATCAGGCGTGGGAAGGATCAGCGCCCGGGCCGTTGACGCAGCCCCGTCGCGTTCCTGGTCGCTTCGACGAGCTCAGCAAACAGGAACGCTCGCGCAGGGCCGGAGGCCACCCGCAGAACCCGTCGAAGGCATCAGGCGGGGGACGGATCAGCGCCCGGGCCGTGGTCGCCACCCGGCGAGTCCCTGGTCGCTTCGACAAGCTCAGCAAACAGGGACGCTCGGTCGGTCGGAGGCCACCCGCAAATGCCAAGGCAAGCCTGTTGCCTGAGCTTGTCGAAGGCATCAGGCGTTGGGACGGGCTCCACCCACCACTTCATCGCATCTCAGAAGGACGATCACCTTATGCAACTCGCAGTCTCATTACCACGGGAAGAACTCGGCATGGACCCCGCCCGACTGCGCGACTTCGCGCAGGGCATCGAGGCGCTGGGGTATACGCAACTGCACACGGGCGAGCATGTGCTGGGCGCTGATATCACCAACCGGCCCGATTGGGCGTCACCCTACACCATTGATACCTTCTGGCACGAGCCGCTGACCTTCCTGGCCTTCGTGGCGGCGTGCACCCAGCGCATCGAGCTGGTGTCGTCGATCCTGATGCTGCCGTTGCGGCAGACGCCGTTGGTGGCCAAACAGGCGGCCGAGGTGGATGGCCTGAGCGGCGGGCGGCTGCGGCTGGGCATCGGACTGGGCAGCGTGCCGCTGGAGTATGAGTTCATGGGGATGGACTACAAGGTTCGGGGACGTCGGGTCGAAGAGCAGATCGCCCTGCTGCGCGCGCTCTGGACCCAGAAGACGGTGACCTTCGAGGGGCAGTGGGATCGCGTGGTAGACGCGGGCATCAACCCGCTGCCGGTGCAGCGGCCCATCCCCATCTGGATGGGTGGCGGCACCGTGGAGTCGGCCATGAACCGCATTGCCCGCCTTGCCGACGGCTGGATCCTGTCCGGCCGGCTGGAGGGCGGCGCCGCCACGCTGGCACGCTTCCACGACCTGGTGCGGGCCGGTGGCCGCAACCCCGCCGACGTCGCCATATCGGCCCGGGCCAATGCCGGCAAGGGCACGCCGGAGGACTGGCGGGCGGAGCACGCCCGCTGGCAGGCGCTGGGCGCCACCCATCTGGCTATCGGCACGGTAGGCGTGACATCGAGTGACCCAGCGGCCCACCTGGACGTGCTGCGGCGCTACCAGGATGCGGTCGTCTAGCTAGCGCAATGCTATTCGACTCACTCCTGATGCTCTTTGGCCTCTTGTATCTCATACAGCGTAAACGGATCGCAACTTTGACCAGGCGAATATGGGGGCTTTCCCCCGCACGTGCCCCAGAGTGGCTCTTCATTGTGGTCGGGGTCGTGGTGGTGACGATGGGGTTCGCTTCTCTGGTCGGATGGATTGGCAACCAGGGAGCCTGAGTGGCGGCGCTGCGAGATATCGACCGGGCACTAGGCCGTGGCAAGGTTTGACAATCCTCACCCTGCCCGATAGCCTTGCAGTCATTCAAGAGCAGAACAAAAGGAGCTACGAAAAACATGCTTTCACAGCAAGAAATCGACCTGTTGTGCCGGGTGGGACCGGGCACGGCCATGGGCGCGCTGATGCGCCAGTACTGGCTGCCGGTCATCTACTCCTGGGAGCTGGAGCCCGACGGCGAGCCGCAACGGGTGCGGGTGCTGGGCGAGAACCTGATCGCCTACCGCGACTCCAACGGCGCCCCAGGCTTCATCGGCGAAAGCTGCCCGCACCGCGGCGCCAGCCTGTTCTTCGGCCGCAACGAGGAGGCGGGGCTGCGCTGCGTCTACCACGGCTGGAAGTTCGACACCACCGGCGCCTGCGTCGATATGCCGAACGAGCCGGCCGAGAGCAACTTCAAGCACAAGATCAAGGCCACGGCATACCGAGCGGCCGAGGCCGGGCGCCTCATCTGGATCTACATGGGGCCACGGCAAGACGACCCGCCGGGGGTGCCGCAGTGGGAGTGGTGCACGCTACCCGAGAACCAGTTGCAGCACGGCCACAAGGGCGTGTACGAGTGCAACTGGATGCAGGCGCTAGAGGGCGAACTCGACAGCTCGCACGCCCCGTTCCTGCACTCACGCCTGCGGGCGGAGGACCCCGGCACCTACGGCGGTTGGACCAAGGACCTGACGCCCCGCCTCGAGACCGTGGATACCGACCAGGGCGTGCTGTACGGCGCCCGCCGCGTCGAGGACGAGGACCACTACTACTGGCGCACCACCCAGTTCGTGTTCCCCATCTACGGCATGTTCCCCGGCGGCGGCGATGACGGTACCGTCCCGCTTTCCATCTACATGCCCATCGACGACACCCACACACTGCACATGGGCCTGCGCTACCACCCCACCCAGGCGCTGCCCGGCGACGGCCGGCCGCATCACGTGCCCTTCAAGGAGTCGGGCGAGCTGGTGCCCGGCCTGGGCCCCAACAAGCCCGAGCAGAAGGGGCGCATGTACTCGCACTGGTGGACTGAGGCCGATAAGACCAACGACTTCATGCTGAACCGCAAGGCCCAGCGCACCGTCACCTACTCCGGCATCGGCGCCGGCCGGCTGCAGGATACGGCGATGATCGTCAGCATGGGCCCGATCATGGACCGCACCGTCGAGCACCTGGGCACCTCCGACACCACGATCATTCGGGTGCGCCGCCGCCTGATGCAGGCCGCCATTGCCCTGCGCGACCAGGGTACGGTGCCACCACTGGTGGAGAAGCCGGAGGGCTACCGCGTACGGTCGTGCATGGCCATTCTGCCCAAGGCCGACTCTTGGACCGACCGGCTGCGTGACTGGCATTACGCCGTGGGCTTCGAGCACCCCACCGGTGGCTACAAGACGCCCGCTCCCGGCGTGGCCGACCATCCGGCGGCGGTGGTGTGGAAGAGCTAGCGGGACCTCAGTCAAGAAGCATGAAGGAGCCGCACCGAATGGTGCGGCTCCTTTCTAAGTGACTCGTCCTCAGTACGCGATGATCGCCGTCACTTCGACCCTCCCTAACCCCTCCCTGCCAGGGAGGGGAATTGGAATGGGGTCTACTTGGCGTACTTGCCGCCGGTTTGCGGGGTCGGGTCTTTGTGGCCTTGCTCTTGGCGCATCAGGCGGGTCTCGCGCTTCCAGGTGCGCTTCAGGTCGTCCTGCACGCTGATGCGCAGCTTGCCGATGCCCTCAACCTCAAGCTCGATCTTGTCGCCGTCCATGAACGGGTTGAGGCCACGGTGGTTGGTGCCGGTGGCGATAACGTCGCCGGGGTTTAGCGTGTGGATCTGGCTGGTCCAGGCAACGCAGCGGGGCAGCTTGTGGGCCATGTCGTTGGTGTTGAACACCTGCTGGTCTACGCCGTTGTTGGTCAGCTTGATGGCCAGGTTCTGCGGGTCCTTGAACTCGTCGGCGGTCACCAGGTATGGGCCCATGGGCGCGTAGGTCTCGCGGGACTTCATCAAGTAGAAGCCGGGGGTCAGCCCGCGGGCCGAACCGTCGATGAAGCCGGTGTAGCCGAAGACATAGCTCATGGCGTCGGCCTCGCTCACGTTGGTAGCCGTCTTGCCAATGACCAACGCCAGCTCAGCTTCGCCCTCGAAGATGCTGGCGGGCACATCGCCCAGCACCATGGTGTCGTCATCGCCGATGATGCCGCTGGGGCTCTTGTGGAAGCCGTTGATGGGAGCGGGCGCCGGCAGCGTACCGTTCTCCATGTAGTTCACGGCCATGCAGTCCAGGTTGATGGGCCGGGGCAGCGGCGCCCGCAGGCGTACGCCACTGACGGGCACGCCGCCGCCGCCCTTCACCGCGGCCTCCAGCTTGCCCTTGTACTTGTCCCAGCTCGCAATCAGACCAGACATGAGGTCCTGGCTATCGCGGTGGGGAATGTCCTGGAGCTGGTCGGTCACGTCCACCACGTTGTCGCCCGCCAGTACGCCCAATCGCCAATCGTTGAAATACAGAAGTTTCACGGTGCCTCCTAGAGTATGTGGGCCTTCGCAGACCACTGAACGCCTGGACGATACTACAACTACCCGTCAAGGGGAAGCGCGCTACAGCAACGCGAGCTGGTCGGCTGCCGCGATGTCGTTGTGGCGGACGGTGGTGGCCGACGGCTTGCGTCTCGGCGCAGCAACCATCGGCGGGGACGGCGGTGAGGCGGCGCCCGCCACAACGGGGAATGCGCCATCGGCCAGCCGCACCTCCAGTAAGTCGCCAGGGTGAGGCTCCGCCGCACGCCGAATCACCGGTCCATCGCCGGCGCGCCGGACGATGGCGTAGCCCCGCTCCAGCGTACGGACGGGGTCCAGCGCCTCCAGCGAAGCGGCGTAGCGTGACAGCGAGCCGCGTACCGCGCTGACCTCACCGCGCAGGTGGACGAGGCCCAGGTGCGAGAGGTCGTCGATGCGGCGGCGGTGCAGGTCGAGCGGCGGCAACGAACGGCGCACCCGCCGCTCCGCGTCGATCAAGCCGCTCCGGGCGTACATCACCTGGTCGCCCAACAGGCTCGCAGCTCGAAGGGCCTGCCGCCGCACCCGCTGCGCCAGCTCGTCACGGCTGGGGGTGGCAAGCTCGGCGGCGGCCGAGGGTGTGGGCGCCCGCAGGTCGGCCACCAGGTCGGCGATGGTCACGTCGGTCTCGTGGCCGACGGCGCTGATAACGGGCACATGGCTGGCGTAGATGGCCCGGGCCACCACCTCCTCGTTGAAGGGCCACAGTTCTTCCAGCGAGCCACCGCCCCGCGCCAGGATGATGACATCAATATCGTGCAACCGCTCCAGCAGACGGAAGGCCTCAGCGATCGCCGGTGCGGCAGTATCGCCCTGCACCGGCACCGGGGCAACCACCACCTGAGCCAAGGGGTACCGCCGTCGGGTGATCTGCAGGATGTCGTGCAGCACCGAGCCGGCGGCCGAGGTAACCACGGCGATGCGGTGGGGGAACTCCGGCAACGCGCGCTTACGGCTGGGCTCGAACAGCCCCTCCTCTTCCAGCTTCACCCGCAGGCGTTGGAACTCCAGGTGCAGCTCCCCCATACCCTTGGGCATCAGTACATCGACGATGAACTGCAGGTCGCCCCGCTGCTCGTAGAAGGAGGTACGGCCATGGGCAACCACTGCCACGCCGTCCGCCGCCGTCACCCCCGGCTGGATGCTGCTGCGGAACATCACCGAGCGGAGCTGGCCCACACCGTCCTTCAGCGTGAAGTAGATGTGGCCCGCGGCTGACCGGGTCACGTTCGAGAGTTCGCCCGAGACCCACAGATCGCCCAGAAAGCTATCGGTCTCCAGCGCCTCCCGCAGGTAGCGGGCAATCTTCCCGACCTCGTAGACATCCATCAGGGTTGGTCTCCGTACACGTCGTCGGGATTCATGTTCAGGCGGGGCCGTCGGGGCTCAGCCGCGCCCGCGGGCTCCAGCGACAGCGGAGCGGGGTCGGCCGCCTCCAAGCCCCTAGGCACCACCGACACTGGCGTGACCGCCGGGAGGTCGTTGCCGCCGGTCACCCCCAGGTCTTTCAGACGCTGGGCCGAGGGCAGCACCCGGCTTTGCGCGGAGCCCACCGCATCGTTGTAGCTGGTGACGGTGCGGCCCAGGTGCCTGCCGATGTTGTTGAAGTGGTTCATCAGTACCGCGATACGGTCGTACAGGTCTTTCCCAAGCCGGCTCACTTCCAGCGCGTTCTGGGTGAGGCGTTCTTGCCGCCAGCTATGCGCCACGGTCAGCAGCAGGGCGATCAGGAACGACGGCGTGGCGATGATCACCCGCTTCTCCAGGGCGTCCTGAAACAGTGCGGGGTCGAGCGTCATGGCCGGTCCAATCGAGGGTTCGACCGCCACGAACATCACCACGAAGTCGGGCGAGGACTCGATCTGGTTCCAGTACTCCTTGCCGGCAAGCTGTTGCACATGGGTGCGCAGTTGGCGTGCATGCGCCTGCAGGTGCGCCTCCCGCTCGGTTTCGGTGGATGCGGCCACCGCGTTCAGATAGGCATCGGCCGACACCTTGGAATCGACCACCAGGGTGCGGCCGCCGGGCAGATGCACCGTCATGTCGGGGCGCAACCGCCCGGCGTCCGTGTCGAGCGACTGCTGCTCGGTGAAGTCGCAGTGCTCGATCATCCCGGCGAGTTCGGCGACGCGTCGCAGCGCAACCTCACCCCAGCGGCCGCGCACGGTGGGCGAGCGCAGCGCGGTGACCAGGCTCCCCGTCTGCCGCTGGAGTTGCTCATTCGCCAGTGCCAGCGTCCGGAGTTGTTCGGTGAGCGCGCCTTCATCACGCCGGCGGGAGGCCTCCATGGTGGTCAGGTGCTCTTCATACTGCTTCAGCGCATCCTGGAGGGGCTTAACTAAGCCACTAATCGAGGTCTCCTTCTGCCCCAGCGATTGCTGCGCCAGTTCGATCAGGTGCTGAGTGTTGCCCTGCAACGCTTCGGCCGCCGCCGCCCGGAAGGCCTCGCCCAGACGTCGCTCGGCCACTTCCAGCAACGCTTGCTGGCCGGCCTGGGCAGCAAGCGCCGCCTCGGCCCGCACCCGCGCCTCGCGCTCTCGCCCGGACGCGAACTGCCAGGCGACGACGGCTCCGGCAAGTAACCCGGCGATCAGCCCGGCCAGCAACGATACCGCATCCATGAGGGCCAGCGTAGCACATATGAGCGGATCAGGGCTACGGGCTGATCGACGCCGTAGGAACTCAGATTGCTTCGTCGTCGAGCCTCCTCGCAACGACGAGTCCCCGGCCTGTGCACCGTCATTGCGAGCCAGCCGTCAGGCGGGCGTGGCAAACCCCTCTCGGAGGCAACGCGCGGCACTGAGGGGAGATTGCTTCGTCGCCGAGCCTCCTCGCAACGACGAGTCCCCGGCCTGTGCACCGTCATTGCGAGCCAGCCGTCAGGCGGGCGTGGCAACCCCCTCTCGGAGGCGACGCGTGATGCCGAGGGGAGATTGCTTCGTCGCCGAGCCTCCT
>CAXNDA010000094.1:0-7055 GCA_964200875.1 Chloroflexota bacterium
ACGATGACGAGGGCATGCGCAACGCCGCCCGTCTGGTGCAGGCCGGCGCGCAGGCCGTGAAGCTGGAAGGCGGCGCTGCGGTGGTGCCGTTGGTCCGGCGATTGACCCAGGCCGGCATACCGGTCATGGCCCACATTGGCCTCACCCCGCAGTCGGTGTATCAGCTTGGGGGCTACCGGGTGCAGGGCCGCACCGCCAGCGGGGCGGCCGCCCTGGTGCGCGATGCCCAAGCGCTCGCCGACGCCGGCGCGTTCGCGATGGTGCTCGAGGAGGTGGCAGCGCCGGTTTCGCGACTGTTGACCCAGGCGGTGCCGGTGCCCACTATTGGCATCGGCGCCGGCCCCCATTGCGATGGCCAGGTGCTGACGATACACGACATGCTGGCGCTTCCCGTCGATCATGGCTTCAAGCACAACAAGGTTTACGCCAGACTGGGCGACTTGGCGCGTGAAGCGGTGAGCGCGTATGCTGCGGAGGTTCGCTCGGGAGCGTTTCCGGCCGACGCCAACAGCTTCGCCATGGACGACGATGAGTTGCAAGCGTTGGAGGTAGAGTTGGGCCTGCAGCCAACGCTACGTTGACCCCCACAGGATGGGTATAATGTCGGTGATGCTACCCTCCGTACCGGAACCTGGCGCCATGTCTGACCAGTTGAGCGATCAGATTGAGCAGGTCAAGCTCACGATCCTGCAGACCTACCCAGACGCGAAGTTCAGCTTCAGCGGCAGCGAGCATAGTGACATTTATCATCTTGCTATCTACCACGGTGGCGGTACGCTGCAAATGCCGGTGAACGTCGCCCGTGACCTCAACCTCATCTGGCAGAACCAGCGCCTGACGGTCATCACCACGGTCTACCCCATGTCGCACTACAAGGAGAACTGAGCGTGGCCGATGTCCGTCCCTTTCGGGGTCTCCGCTACGGCCCTGCTTTCGAGCAGGAGCTGAACAGGGTCATCGCCGGTCCGTTCGATGTCATATCGCCGGCCGAGCAGAAGGCGCTGTATGCGCAGAGCGCGCACAACATCATCCGAGTCGAGTTGGGCGAGATTCTCCCCAGCGACTCTGACGCCGAGAATCGGTACACCCGGGCGGCCGCCCTGCTGCACGCATGGCTGGCCGAACAGGCCATAGTCCTTGATCCGGTACCCGCGTTCTATGTGAGCCACCACACCTTCGACGTGGATGGGGCTACCCACTCCCGGATGGAACTCTACGGTCAGGTGCGCCTGGAGGAATGGGACAAGAAGGTGGTGCTGCCCCACGAGTTCACGCTGCCCGGCGCCAAGGTCGACAGGCTTCACCTGCTGCGGGCCGTGAAGACCAACGTCAGCCCGGTGTACAGCCTTTACAACGACAAGGGTGGCGCCATTGCCCGGCTACTGCAGTCGCATACTGCCGGCGCCCCGCTGCTGACCGTGAGCGGTTTCCGCGACGCATCGTTCGAGGTGTGGGCGATCACCGATCCCGCCGTCGCAGCCGCTATCGCCAGTGCGCTCAGTGACCAGCGCCTGTACATTGCCGACGGGCACCACCGCTACGAGACGGCGCTCAACTATCGCAATGAACGGCGGGCCGCGGGCGACGGCGACGGCGACGAGCCGCATAACTTTATGCTGATGGCACTGACGGCAGTGGACGACCCCGGTCTGGTGGTGCTGCCGCTGCACCGCCTGCTGCGCGGGCTCACCGGCGAGGCGATGCAGGGACTGATGGGCGGACTCGATCAGGATTGGGTGGTGCAGCGCGTGCCATTCCATTCCGATGCGGACGTTGCCTCGGTGACGCAGCAGCTCCGAGCCTCCGCAGCAGAACCCAGCTTCGCCCTGTACGGCGTGGAGCCCGCTACCATGCTGATGGTGCGCCCCAAGTCCACCGCAGCGCTTCGGGCGCAGTTGCCGGCCGGCATGGCCGAGCCGTTGAAGGAACTCGACCTCTCGCTGCTGCACGAGCTGCTGTTCCATCAATACCTGGGCATTGGGCGGACGCCGGCAGACGTGGAGCGCTCGCTGGGATTCGAGCCGCTGGCAGCCGAGGCGGTGCATCAGGTTGACTCCGGCGCCTACCAGGTTGCGGTGCTGGTCAATGCCACACGCGTCGGGCAGATGGTGGCGGTGGCCGATGCCGGCGAGAAGATGCCGCAAAAGTCCACCTTCTTCTTCCCCAAACTGCCAACGGGCCTGGTGCTTCGGCCGGCCGAGGCGCTTGCCCCGGCTTAGCCCGCCAGCGGCCGTGCGCGCGACGTGCTGCAACTCCGGCCAAGGCCGGGGCCGTCCCGCCATCCGCCGTAACCTGGCCGGGCAGCCGGCACGTCGCACCCCGGCCGGCTAAGCGAGTCCTGAAGTGAGCAGACTTCTCGAACGGCTGGACGCCTCTCCGGCCCTGCGGATGGCCTCGCTGGGCGCAATTCTGGCGTTGGCGCTGGCGTTCCGCCTGTATGGCATCAACTGGGACGGCGGATTCTTCTTCCACCCCGACGAGCGCTTCATCATCCTGCTGAAACTGCCCGAGATCGGTTCCTTCGGGCAGTTCGACCTGCAGAAGGCGCTGGACCCCGCCACCAGTCCCTGGAATCCCCGCTGGTTTGCCTACGGCTCCTTCCCCTTCTACGTGCTCAAAGCTCTGCAGGACGTGGGCACCGTGCTGAACCCTGCGCTACGCCTTGATGAGATGCGCTACGTCGGCCGGGGGGTATCGGCGCTGGCCGATGTGGCGACGATTGCGGTCACCTACTGGCTCGGGGGCCGCTTGTACGGCTGGCGGGCCGGCATGCTGGCGGCGCTGTTCCTCGCGCTGGCGGTGCTGCACATCCAGCTCAGCCACTTCGCCACCTTCGACATTCAGCTAACGCTCTGGGTGATGGTGA
The DNA here is from genome assembly GCA_964200875.1 of Chloroflexota bacterium. Lineage (GTDB taxonomy): Bacteria > Chloroflexota > Dehalococcoidia > SHYD01 > SHYD01 > SHYE01. The sequence goes on from CAXNDA010000094.1 coordinate 2,867, forward strand.
CTTTGGCCGGGTGCGCGCTGGCGATGCAACGCCCACGCCCGCTGGCGTCGGTGGTGGCCGGAGTGGGGCTCGGCCTGGCGCTCGCCACCAAAATCAGCGTGTTGGGCCTGGTGGTCCCGGTCGCCGCCGGGCACGCACTGTATCTGCTGACCCAGCCTGACGGCTCGCTTGCCTTGCGTTGGACAGGGCAACGCGCCTTGCGAGCAGCTGCCGGTCTCGTTGGGGCCGGCGTCGTCGCGGTCGTGGTCCTGGTCATCGCTCAGCCATACATGCTGCTGGATAGCGTCAGCTTCCTGCGCGACACCAGCGAGCAGACCGAAATGAGCCTGCGCATCCGCGATCTGCCGTTCACCCGCCAGTACATCAATACGCCCGCGTACTGGTACCAGATAACGCAGCTCAGCTCCTGGGGATTCGGCTGGCCACTCGGGTTGGTCGCCTGGCTTGGGCTGCTGTTCGCCCTGGTACGCGCAGGCTTTGCGCGCCAGCGGTCAGACCTCCTGCTGCTCTCATGGATCGTGCCCTATTTCGTGATAACCGGCGCGTTTCCTGTGAAGTTCATGCGGTACATGCTGCCTTTGACACCGCTCCTGCTGATTCTGGGAGCCCGGCTCATGGTCGCCTTGCATGCCAGGCTTGCGACCGCTGCGCAACCGGCGCTCGCATCCGCCGACTTGCCGGCCGGCCAGCCAGCGCCGGTCTTCGGCCTGGTGGTTCCCCCATCACGCGGTCTGCGGCTGCGCGCACTCGCTGGTGCGCTGCCGGGCGCCATGATCGCTGCAGTACTGGTGCTCACCGCCTGGTATGCGCTCGCGTTCAGCACCATCTACGCACAACCCCACACGGCGGTGCGGATGTCGGAGTGGCTGCGGGCCAATGTGCCGGCCGGCACGCCGATGCTCAAAGAGCACTGGGAGGAGGGCCTGCCAAAGCTGGAGGCCTACCCCCAGAAAGAGCTGCCGCTGTACGAACCAGACAGCCAAGCCAAGGTTGACTCGCTTGCCCAACTGCTGAGCGGGTCGAAGGTGGTGCTGTTCTACAGCGATCGGCTCTACGGCACCATCCCCCGGTTGCCGGCCCGGTACCCGATGTCCACTGAATACTACCGCATGCTGTTTAGCGGCGCCCTCGGGTATGAACTGCTGCATGCGGAGTCCACCTACCCAAGCCTGTTCGGGTTGAGTTGGGTGCATGATACCCTGGTGCGCCCCGGGCTGCCGACACCTGCCGGGCTCGCCGGCGACCTCCAACCGCGCGGCCACGCCGACGAGAGCTACTCGGCGTATGACCACCCGCTGGTGCTGGCGTTTGTGAACACCGGCAACCTCACCAGCGACGCCATCCGGGTGCAGCTTGCGGCACACCTGCCCCCGGCCTTAGGCCTCAAGGCCGAAGGGCTGGTGTACAACGCCGAGGAGCGGCAAACCCAACAGGCGGGCGGCACATGGAGTGAGCTATTCGACCGAGACGGCTGGAGCAATCGGCTCCCATTGGTGGCATGGGTGCTCGTGCTGGAACTGCTGGTGTTGCTGGCCACGCCGGTATGTCTCTGGCTGTTCCGCGGGTTTCCCGACCGCGGCATCGGGCTGGCCCCCATGCTGGGCTGGGTGGTCACCGGCTGGGTGGTTTGGCTGGCTGCGAGCCTGCGCTGGGCGCCTTTCAGCCAGGGGACGGTGTGGCTGGTACTGTTGGCCCTTGCGCTGGCGCTCGCCGTGGCGGTCTGGGTAGCCCGCGGCACGCTGCTACCAGCATTGCGCGCCGGGTGGCGGCCCATGCTGTTGTCGCACACGGTGTTCTTGTTGGCCTTCGGCGCGTTCGTGCTGATCCGGCTCAATAACCCCGACCTGTGGCACCCGGCGCGTGGCGGCGAGAAGCCGATGGACTTCGCCTACCTCAACGCCATCGTCCGATCGACCTTCATGCCGCCCTACGACCCTTGGTATGCCGGCGGTTATCTGAACTACTACTACTTCGGGCAGTTCCTGGTGGCTATGCTGATCAAGGTCACGGGCATCGTCCCTGCGGTCGCCTACAACCTTGCGGTGCCGTCGCTGTTCGCCTGCACCGTCGGCGGCGCATTCAGCGTAGGCGGCGCACTGGTCGCCCGCGCCGGCGATCGTTACGCAGTGGGGAAGGGGTTGCCGTTCGCTGGAGGCGGCCCGCGGCGCCCACTCAGCGGCGAGAGCACGTGGGCATCACGCCGGTGGTGGGCTGGTGGCCTCACGACGGCTATCGCCGTGGCAGTGGCCGGGAACCTTGATGGAGCCGCACAATTGCTGGAGCGACTGCGGCAGGCGGGCGGCACACAGCTCAAGAGCTTTATTCCCGCAGCAGCCGGAGCGGTTGAAACAGCGCTTGGCGCCATCCAGGTGGTCGTGGGCGCTGCGCGGCTGCCGGCGTTGGACTACTGGCGCAGCCGCGGCATGGGCGACATGGACCGCACCTTCCTGGACCCCGGCAGCAGCAATCCAAGTCCAACGATTGTCGAGTTCCCGTTCTTCACCTTCCTGTTCGCCGACCTCCACGCGCACCTCATCGCGCTGCCGATCGCAGTGCTGGCGCTGGGCCTGGCGGTGCGGGTGGTGTTGGGGGGCGAGTCCGACGGTTGGCGCGGCCGCTTCGTGAGCCTAAGCCTCAGTGGCCTCGTGCTCGGTGCGTTGCGCTGGACCAATAGTTGGGACTACCCCGCCTACCTGCTGCTGACCATGACGGCGATCCTCATCGGCGCGTTGTGGGGGCGCCGTTTCACGCTGGGAGCGCTGCTGCGCACCGGCGTGCAATGCGCCGTTCTCTTGGCCGCCAGCGTCGTGCCCTTCCAGCAGTTCCAGAGCCACTACGAGCTGTTCTACGGTGGCGGCATTTTACCGGCACCAGAGCGCACCACGCCCGAGTTATACCTGCGCATCCACGGCCTGTTCATCGCGGCCATCTTCAGCCTGGTGGCATACCAGGGCTGGCAGCGCTTGAACCAAGCAGGCCTGTTTCGGGCCATGGCCATCATGGTGTTCTCTCGCAGTATTCACCGCACCGCAACGCGCTTGGGCCGGCTGGCGCCGCGGGCAGCGAACGGCTTGTGGTCGCTCGCCGCCGGCGCCATCGGTCTGGCGCTGGTCAGCGTGATCGTCGCTCGGATCGCCGGACCGACCGCTGCGGGTATTGTGCTGCTGACACTCGGGGTCCTGTCCCTCGGCTTCACCGAGCTGGTAGAGCGCCGCGAGGGTCCTGCGTACACGCTCGCTCTGGCGACAGCAGCGGTGGGCTTGGGGCTCACCCTGGCGGTAGAAGTGGTGAAGCTCGACATCCCCGGCGAAGTGCAGCGCATGAACAACGTCTTCAAGCTGTACCTGCAGGTGTGGGTGTTCTTCGCAGTTGCGGGCGGCTTCGCGTTCTGGTGGGTCGCCGGCCGGGTGTTCGCCGGCGGCTGGCCGCGCGTGTGGCGGGCGCGCCTGTGGGCGGGTGCGATGGGCGCCCTCGCACTGGGCGCATTGGTGTATCCGCTCATGGCAACCCCGGTACGCATCAACGACCGCTTTGTGCGCACCGACCCAACGCTCGATGGCGACCGCTTCATGGCTACCGCCGTCTACACCGACCAAATCGGCCCCGTCGAGCTGAAGTGGGACGACGAGGCCATGCGCTGGATGCAGGACAACCTGCAGGGCTCGCCGGTGGTGCTGGAGGCTCAGACTCCCCTGTATCGCTGGGGTGGCCGCGTCTCGGTGCACACCGGCCTGCCGACGGTGCTGGGTTGGGACTGGCACCAGAGCCAGCAACGCTGGGACTATCGTCCCTACATCGAGCAGCGGAAGAACGACGTGAACCGTATCTACAGCACGCCCGATCCCCGGGCAGCGCTGGCGCTGATGCGGCAGTACGGCGTGAAGTATGTATATCTTGGCCCGCTGGAGCGCGGCTACTACCCCGCAGAGGGGATGAACAAGTTCGCGGGGATGGCCAGCGCCGGCACGCTACGCGAGGTCTACCGCAACGAACGCGTCACGCTGTACGAGGTGGTGGGGTAGGCCGCCGCGCTCCCGAGGCGCTTGGCCCAGGGGCGCCACCTGGCATGAACATAGGCGTGTACGTGTTCCCGCTCACCCTTCGTGGCCTTAGCATGACAGGACGGAGCTGAGGTCATGCCGACGTAGGGAGGCATCCGGGGTGGGGGGCGCGGCGACCGCCTCGGGAA
>CAXNDA010000095.1:0-7015 GCA_964200875.1 Chloroflexota bacterium
CTGCTGACATATTGATGACCTGGCGGGTGCAGCCCCGGAACTGCCCGCCTTACTCCAACCCCAGCAGCACCCGCCGCAGAAACAACAGCGAGTTGGTGGCGGCCCGCGACTTGATGTCGACTCGCGAGCGCTGGTAGATGCCACCGGTCATCACCCGCTGGTTGTCGGCCGTGGCCACGCCAATGAACACCGTGCCGATGTCCTTGCCCTCCACCGGGTCGGGCCCGGCCACGCCGGTGACGCTGATGCCAACGTCGGCGCTCATGCGCTCGCGGATCGCCACCGCCATCGCCTGGGCGCACTCGGCCGAGATCGCGCCGTGCTGCTCGATGATGCTGGGGTGCACGCCGTGGGCCACCTTCTGGGCGTTGGTGTAGGTCACCGCCCCGCCCTTGAAGTAGGTGGAGCTGCCGGCGATGTCGGTGATGAGGCTCGACACCAGGCCGCCGGTGCAGCTCTCCATGGTGGCCAGCGTCAGCCCGCGGTCTTTCAACAGGCGGCCCACCGCGGCGGCCGGTGTCTCATCGTCGTAGCCCCAGATGATGTCGCCGAGGATGGCGTTCACCTTGGGCTCCAGCTCGTCGAGCATGCGCTGGGCCTCTGGCGGGCGGGCGGCCTTCGCGCTCAGCCGCAGGTGAATGCCGTCGTTCTTCGCGTACACGCCGATGCTGGGGTTGTTGCTGCTCAGCAGCGGGCTCAGCAGCTCGTCCACCAGCGCCTCGCCCATGCCGTTGGTCTTGATGATTTTCGAGAGCAGCACGCTGCCGTCCGACCGGGACAGCAGTTCGGGCGCCGCCTCGTTCTCCCACATGTAGAACATCTCGCTGGGCACGCCCGGCATGCTCACAATGATGTGGCCGTCGCGCTCGGTCCACCAGCCGGGGGCGCTGCCGCGCGGGTTGGGGATGGCGCGGGCCGAGGGCACCAGCGTGGCCTGCTTGATGTTGCGCTCGGGCATCGGCGGGCCGCCGCGGCGGGCGAACCGCGCCCGCAGCGCGTCCTCCAGCTCGGGGACCACCCGCTGGGTCTCGCCCAACATCTCGGCAATGCTCTCACGGGTCAGGTCGTCCTCGGTGGGGCCCAAGCCGCCGGTGGTGATGATGACGTCGGAGCGTTCCCAGGCGCGGCGGAGCGTCTGCACGATGCGCCCCTGGTTATCGCCCACCGTGGACACGTAGTAGAGGTCGATGCCGAGGGTCGGCAGCCGTTGCGCCAGCCACGCCGAATTGGTGTCGACGATCTGGCCGAACAGGATCTCGGTGCCGATGGAGATGATCTCGGCTTTCATGGGCGCTCCTTCAGGGCGGATAGGTGTGCGCCAACAGTCTAACGGAGCCGCCCGTTCAGCGGTAGCCGCGTGTCGCCCAGTCGCCAGGGGTGCACCGCTTTGTTGTACGTCGGGCAGAACGTTGGCTCGTGGCCCAGGGGATCTCGGAAGCCCAGCGCGTCGTCATCGCCCGCCACCTGCTGCCCAGTGTGCGCGAGCAGTAGACCGCTACGGCGATTCCGATCCTCCCTCCCCTTGCGGGAGGGAGCTAGAGGGAGGGGTGAGTGACCCCAGAGACCAGCGATAGCGAAGCGGCTACCCGCCTCCCCAATCGCTCGACAGGAAGGGAAGCCCCCTTCTTGCACCGTCCCCGTGGGCGGCACACTGCGTTACCGCCCTGTCGTGGGTTATGTACAACAATGTGGCGCACCTGTCACCAGCGGGCCGCCGTCGCTGGCCCGCGCACCGCCGTGTGCCACCCCCATTCGCTTTTACGGCAGATCCGGGGGTATCCTCCGCTCATGCTGCTAACCGCCCCACTACCTGCATCGGCCCGCCCCACGGCGGCATCTCGTGGCGGAGGTTGAGGTTAAGGATACGTTTTTGCGATTCAAACTCGCCGCGCCGTACAATCCGTTCGCAACCATCCCTTTAAGAGCCCGCCGTAGGAGCCCACCGTGCCCGACAACGACTATCCCAACGGAGACCTGCTGGTCAGCGCCGCCTGGCTGGCCCAGCATCACGGTGATCCCGCCGTCAAGGTGATCGACGGCCGGAGCGCTGCTGACTATGCGGCTGGTCATGTCCCCGGCGCGCGGCTGCTGCCGAACGGGGCCTTCCGCGCCACCAGCGGTGTGCCCGATACCTGTACCGCCGAGGAGTTCGCGTCCCAGGCCGGGACCCTGGGCATCGTCGCAGGCGACACCGTGGTGTGCTACGACGGCGTAACCGGCGCCCGCACCTGGTGGGCCTTCTCTCGCTTTGGGCACCAGAACGTGCGGTTCTTGAACGGCAGTTTTCGGACCTACCAAGCCACCGGTGGCCCGGTGTCCACCGATGCGGTGATGCCTGCGCCAACGGCGTATGCATTGGGTCAGGTGCAGGATCATATGGCATGCAGCCTGCCGCAAGCGGTCGGTTGGGCCAGCACCGACGATGTGCTGTTTTGGGACGTGCGTTCCGAAGGCGAGTACACCGGCGCCGACCCCCGCAACAATCCGGCGCACCGGGCGGGCCACCTGCCCAAGGCCGTGCACCTGGAGTGGACCGACCTGACCGATACCGCCACCGGCATGTTCAAGCCCGCGGCCGAAATGCGGGCGCTGCTGGCCAACAAGGGCATAACCCCCGAAAAAGAAGTGGTGGCTTACTGACAGGGCGGTGGGCGTGCGGCGCACGCCATTCTTGCCCTCAAACTGCTGAACTACGGCCGGGCCCGCAACTTCGACGGCTCCATGGGTGCCTACGTCACGTCCAGCGGTCCGGTAGAACGCTAGTGGGTCACTTGTCTCGGCTGTAGCAGAAACCACCATCACGTGAGGCGTGCCAAGGGTACGGGATAGCTCAGCGGAAGTTCGGGTCCCTTCTCCCCCGGCGGGAGAAGGTTAGGAAGAGGGGGATGTCCTTGCTGATTAGCCCGTTCAGTGGTGTGTGAGGACGATCACCAGAGCCAGCGAGCATCCATCACGACAATCGTGACAAGTGACCCACTAGCCGTCGGCCACAGTCGCCCATGCGCACCTTGGACAACGGCGTCGCTAAAGCGTGAGCCCCATTCTCCTCCCTTGCAGGGAGGAGTTAGAGGAGGGTAGAAGGCCGGGGACGTGAGCAAGTGGTTGAAGATAGTTCACCCGAAAACGGCTAGGCAAGCCGCAAACGTCGCGGTATGCTAGGCGCGAATAGCGGCTGGGTCACGAACCCGGCCGATTCGCGTTGCGTCGGCCCTGCGCTGGGCCGGCCCGAAACTCGCCCGGAGGGTACCATGCAGGGAACGGAGAACCGGCCGGAGATCATCACCGGCCTCAAAGGTGTGTACTTCGCCACGTCGGACGCCAGCTTCATTGACGGCGATATCGGCAAATTACTGTACCGTGGCTACAGCATTCACGACCTGGCGGAGAACACGACGGCAGAAGAGGTAGCCTACCTGCTGCTCAAGAGTGCCTTGCCGACCAAGGCGCAGCTCGACACTTTCACGGCTGAGCTCGCGGCTAACCGGGAACTCCCGCCCGCCGTGGTCGACATCATCCGCTTAACGCAAAAGGGCCATCCCATGGATGTGCTCCGGACCGCGGTCTCGGCCCTCTCGTCCTTCGACCCCGACACCGAGGTGAAGTTCGAATGGGCGGATCCGCAGCCCTTCATTGATGCGACCTTCCGCAAGGGCATCCGCCTGACGGCCCAGGTGCCGACCATCATCGCGGCCCACCACCGCATCCGCAGCGGGCAAGAGCCGGTGGCCCCCCGCAAGGATCTGGGCCAAGCCGCTAACTTCCTGTACATGCTATTCGGCAAGGAACCCGACCCCGAGGATGCAGCGATCCTTGATGTCGATTTCGTGTTGCATGCCGAGCATGGCTCCAACGCCTCGTCCTTCGCCGCACGGGTGGCCGCCTCCACGCTGGCCGACCTCCACTGCTGCATCGTGGCCGGCATCGGCACGCTGAAGGGCCCATCCCACGGTGGCGCCGCCGAAGCGGTGATGAGCATGACCAACGAGATCGGCAAGCCCGAGAACGCCGCCAAGTACGTCGAAGAGCGGCTGGCGAAGAAGGAACGCATCATGGGCTTCGGCCACCGGGTCTACCGGGCCGAGGACCCCCGCGCCCGCCACCTGCGCGAGCGTGCCCGTGACCTCGGCAACCGCCGCGGCCATCCCGAGTGGTTCCAGATTCTCCAAGAGGTGGAGAACGTGATGTCGCGCTACCAGAGCCGTGGCATCTACGTGAACGTCGACTTCTACGCCGGCGCCATCTACCAGCTCCTCAACATCCCCGAGGACCTGTACGTCCCCATCTTCGCCATGGGCCGCGTACCCGGCTGGGTACTCCAAGCCGTCGAGCAGTTCCAGAACAACGAGCTGCTTCGCCCGCTCACCTGGTATACCGGCCCCATGGACGTCCCCTTTCCGGCCATCACCAGCCGGTAGGGTCAACCAACCGAAAGCGACGCAGCCCCCCGAAACCGGGGGGCTGTTTCCATCCCCCTGCCTCTGCGGTTCGGGCCGTTCGGCGCGGTTTGCCTGAAAGTACCTCCCACAAGCCGACGGATAGCCATACATCCGGCCGTTCCTTGCCGATTACTGTGAAGGGGGGGATTATCGCGCCTTTAGCGCTGGGTACCTCGCGGCCACGCCGGCCGGTACTCAGAGCGGCTTGCATGTTTGTAGCTGAACTGCAAGGTGATATCCGGAATACTCGGGGCCGCAACACTGCTGGGCGTGATCGGCTTGTTAGCCGCTGTGTCGACCGCCCGGCCCGCTGGTGCAGCGATGACTTCAGCGCCCATCGCCCCGTGGCAGCGGTCCAGCAGTGCACCACTACCATGGCTAGCAGGTCAAGTCGAGAGTACCTGCTGGGGCGGTATCGCGGAACTCCCGTTGGCACAGTTCCGCGATTAGCGAAGCGCACAATGTTGGGCGGTGTCTGAAATAGCGCTTCAGGCACCAGGCTCCCGAGTGAGCCACCGACAGGAGGTTTGAATGGGACAGCCGCACCGGAAGCCGGCCCCCGGTTCACTGAAGATTGCAGTGCTAATGGCCTTGGTAGCCATGATCACACAAACGTGCACTACTACGGCGGATTCTGATGCTCGCCGGGCTAGCGAGATCGTCAGTCTGCGTAGTATCGATCCCATGCCTATCGCATCGAGGATCACCACGCCCGTGGTGACACAGCGCGACGGTTCCGGCATGCCTACTGACGCAATGCCGACGGACAGCGACGACCGGCGCGTGAACAATATCCTAGACACGTCGGCCGCAGGCACGGGCGACAGTCAGGCCGAACACGCCGACAACCCCCGCCAGTTCTTCACCGCAACAGATCCCGACACCTTAGGGGCCCTAGAGTTCCCTGGTGCCGCGCCCATGGCGACCGACGAGCCCACCGACCCTGGCGCTGCGCCCGTCGCGATCGACGAGCCCATTGACCCTGGCACTGCGCCTATGGCCACTGACGAGCCCACCGAGCCTGGCGCCGCGCCCGTCGCGATCGACGAGCCCACCGACCCTGGCACTGCGCCCGTCGCGATCGACGAGCCCACCGAGCCTGGTGCCGCGCCCGCCGCGATCGACGAGCCCATTGACCCCGGCACTGCGCCTATGGCGATCGACGAGCCCACCGAGCCTGGCGCCGCGCCCGTCGCGATCGACGAGCCCATTGACCCCGGTTCACCGGCCCCGCCCCCGGCCCCTGCCGCAACGGCGGTGCCCCCCACCGCAACCCCCCGCCCGGCGAACACGCCGATTCCCGACGACCGCCGGGTGGCCGCGACCGATCCCGCCATTAGGGCCGAAGCCATCACTTTCCCCAACGGCAGCGAGACGATTATGGGATATCTCGCCCGGCCGTCCCAGGGCAGCGGTCCCTGGCCGGCAGTGTTGGTATGCCACGAGAACCGCGATCTGACGGCCCACATCGAAGATGTGGTGCGGCGGTTCGCCAAGTCGGGCTACGTCGCCCTCGGCGTCGACCTGCTGTCGCGCGCCGGCGGCACCAAGGCCGTGACCGATGACACCCAGATTCCGGGCCTGCTGACGCAGAATGTGCAGCCCACCCGCCACGTCGGTGATTTCCAGGCCGGGCTGGCCTACCTCAAGACTCAGGCGTTCGTGGCGAAAGACAAGTTCGCTATGACCGGCTACTGCTTCGGCGGCGGCATGACGTGGCTGACCGCCAGCATGACCCCGGACCTCAAGGCCATTGCGCCGCACTACGGGCCGACCCCGGCCGATGCGAAGGTTGCCGCCAACATCAAGGCGCAGGTGTTGGGCGTGTACGCCTCGACCGACCCGAACTTGAACGCCCGCATCCCCGAACTGGAGGCGGCGCTGAAGGAGGGCAAGGTGACGTACGAAATGAAGCTCTACCCCGACTCGCAGCACGCCTTCCACAACGATACCAACGCCGACCGGTTCCAGCCGGCGGCCGCCAAGGCCGCCTGGACCGATACGCTGGCCTTGTTCGACAAGGTGCTTAAGAGCTAGCAAGGGCCGTTCGGGCTCGCAAGAGGGAGGGACGAAGGCGTCCCTCCCTCTTCGCGTTGCGGCCAACCGGCCGTTGACGGGCCGAGAGCGCCCCCCTAGCATGGGACTGCAACCCAGCGGTAGGAGCAGCCAATGGCAACAATTGAGACCGTTCTCCAGGGATTCAGCCTCGCCTCGAACCAAGGAAGCTTTGCGTTCTGCGGTGTCACCCTGATCCGCGGCGTCAAGAACATTCTGGTGGACGTGGCACACGTTGGCCGCCGGCAGTTGCTGGTGGGCAGGCTGGCCGAGATGGGCCTGACGCCGAATGACATCGACTACGTCTTCCTCACCCATGCGCACTGGGACCACATCCTGAACCTCGACGTCTTCCCCAACGCACAGGTGTTGGTACATCGCAACGAGCGTGAGTATGTCCGGCATCCCAAAGACACCGACTGGGCGACGCCGAGCTATGTCACCCACCTGCTGGAATCGAGCAAGGTGCGAGAGGTCGCCGCCGGCGAGGAGATCGATGATGACGTGCGGGTGCTGGAAACGCC
>CAXNDA010000096.1:0-6862 GCA_964200875.1 Chloroflexota bacterium
GCGCCCGCTCCATCGGGGCGTTGGCGGCCTCGTACCTGACGAAGGCACCTGAGTCACCGCCGTCAGGTGACACGCCGCGTGGCCGGGTCGCTCGCTACGCCTGGGGCAGCGACTACCACACGGTGCTGAAAGCGCGGGCCCACGATCTCGCGGCAGCCATCAGCCAGCACATCGGCCGGCCCGCCGCCGCCCGCGTCTTCGTCGACACCTCGCCGTTGCCGGAGCGGGCGGTGGCGCAGCGAGCGGGCCTGGGGTGGGTGGGCAAGAACACCAACGTCATGGTGAAGGGCCTCGGCTCGTGGGTGTTCCTGGCGGCGCTCGCGCTCGACGTCGACCTGCCGGAGGGCGAGCCGCTGGCCACCCACTGCGGGTCGTGCGACCTCTGCATCCGTGCCTGCCCCACGGGCGCCATCGTCGATGGCTACACGCTCGACAACAGCCGCTGCATCTCCTACCTCACCATCGAGCATCGCGGCGCGATCCCGTCGGACCTGCGACCGCTGATGGGCGATTGGGTGTTCGGCTGCGACATCTGCCAAGACGTCTGTCCGGTTAACCGCAAGGCCAAGGTGGTGGACGACCCCACGTTCGTGGCTCCCGATGCCTGGCGAGCGTCCCCGCCGCTCATCGACTTACTGGCGATGGACGTCGAGACCTACCAGACCCGTTTCCGCGGTACCGCCGTTAAGCGCGCCAAACGCAACGGTCTGCGCCGCAACGCTGCCGTCGCGCTCGGCAACGCCGGGGACCCCGCCGCCGTCCCCGCGCTAACCCAAGCCCTCGCCGACCCCGACGCCGTAGTCCGCTCCCACGCCGCCTGGGCGCTGGGCCGGCTCGGCGGGGCGGATGCGCGCGTTGCACTGGAGGGTGCAGCGCTGGCCGAGACCGACCCCGCCGTGAGAGCCGAACTCGCCCTGGCGCTCGCCGCCAACCCCCCGCCCACTGTCATGCCGAGATAACGAGGGATCCCTTAGGCGTGGCATGCATCGGCGCACGGGCACAGAGCGGACCGGTGAATCCTCCGGTGGTGGTTCTGGGTGTGGGCGACGCGAAGGGATTCCTCCTTACGTCGGAATGACAGGTGCCCACGCGCGTACAATAACCCCAATTCGTTCCATTAGGAGTCATCGCGAATGGCGCAGCTTGAAGTCGGTATGTTCAGTTGGATCGAGCATCGGGAGCTTCCCGGCGGGCAGCGCCAAGTGTTCGAGGAGTTCCTTCAGTTGGTGGAAGCCGCGGACAAGGCCGGCCTCTACGCCGTGCAGGTGGCCGAGCACCAGGGCACGCCACTCTCCATCGACGTGTCGCCGAACATCGTGCTGTCGGCCGTCGCCCAGCGCACCCAGCGCATCCGCATGGGCTCGCTCACTTGGTGCCTGCCCTGGTACGACCCCTACCGCCTCTACAACGAGCTGTGCATGCTCGACCAGATGAGCGGCGGCCGCATCGAGCTTGGCGTCGGCCGGGGCGTCTCGCCCATCGAGTCGCGCTATTACGGCCTGCAGAGCATCGAGGAGAGCCGCGAGAAGTACCGCGAGTGCCTCGATGTGCTGTTTGCCGCGTTCGGCAACCCGGTGCTCAATTACCAGGGCAAGCACTACCAATACCACGACATCGAACTGCACAACCAGCCGTACCAGCAGCCCTACCCGCCGCTGTGGTTCCCCACCAGTCAAGCCCACGCCACCCTCGCCTTCGTGGCCGAGCACGGCTACCACACCGCCATCAGCATCGGCGACGTGGCCTACGTGCGGGAGCAGCGGGACCGGTACTGGGACATCTGGCGGCAGCACCAGCACGACCCAGGCCGCCACAACGCCCACGTCGCCCGCCCCTTCGTCGGCGCCGGGCGGCACGTGGTGGTGGCGCCCACCGAGGCCGAGGCCGTGCGACTGGCCACCGAGGCCACCGAGGTGTGGGGCGGCCGCATCGGCTACCTGGGCCGCAAGATGGGCGCCGCGCCCAACGCCAACCGCGAGCTCGACTACGAGGCTCGGGCCAAGGTCGGCCACGTTGTCGCGGGCACGCCCGAGCAGGTGGCACAAATCCTGACCGAGCACGTGAAGGCCACCGGCGTGAACTACCTGCTGCTCACCTTTGGCTTCGGGGACCTGACCCACCAGCAGGCCATGCAGTCGCTGTCGCTGTTCGGCGAGCAGGTGCTGCCCAAGCTGCAGGCGCTGGAGGTGGAGTGACGGGCCGGATACGAACGCCGGTGCTAGAATGAAGGCATTGACGGAGGTTCAACCATCGACTGGCAAGACCACATCATGACCGATCCGAAGATCGCGGCTGGGAAACCGGTAGTTGCCGGGACCCGTGTGCCGGTTCAGGTTATCCTTGGCTCCCTTGCTGGCGGCGACTCGATTGAGGCGGTATGCGAAGGCTACGGGGTTACCCGGGAGGACGTTCTAGCGGCAGTGGCCTACGCTCCAACGGCGCGACCGTCAGTAACAGGGCGCAGTTCGGGACCGTGGTGACCCCGTCGCCGGAGCTACTCGCGAGACTTACCGAGCTATTGGCGAACCGCGGCTCGGTACGGGACGCTGCCTTTGCACTCAGCAAGTGGGAACGGGTCGTGAGCCAAATCGAACGGGGTTACCGGGGTACGTTGGATCACTACACGAACGACGTCAGCTTGCGCTCCGCCATTGACGTAGTCTCCCCCCAACTCGTTGATGAGCTCCGCACCGAGGTGGCATCGATACTTGCCCCGCTGGATCAGCGTTTCCTTACGGTGACCTCTCCGTTGGAAAGCCAAGGGTGGACAATCAGCGAGAGCCCACTTTGCAACAGAGTCCCCCACGTCGTCAGTGCCGAGTTCAACCAGAATCTGCAAGATCTCGAAGCGCTTTGGGCAGCCTCCTGATCCTCGACCGGTGAAGTCCACCAATGCCTGAATTCCAGCTCGTAGCAGACTACCAACCCACCGGCGATCAGCCCGACGCTATCGCGAAGCTGACCGAGGGCGTGCTGGCCGGTGCCCGCGAGCAGACGCTGTTGGGCGTCACCGGCAGCGGCAAGACCTTCACCATGGCCAACATCATCCAGCAGACGCAGCGGCCGGCGCTGGTGCTGTGCCATAACAAGACGCTGGCGGCCCAGCTCTACCAGGAGTTCAAGGACTTCTTCCCCAACAACTCCGTCGAGTACTTTGTCAGCTACTACGACTACTACCAGCCGGAAGCCTACATCCCCCAGAGCGACACATATATCGAGAAGGACTCCGACGTCAATGAGGAGATCGATAAGCTGCGGCACGCCGCCACCCGCGCGCTGCTGGAGCACCGCGACACCATCATCGTGGCGTCGGTCTCCTGTATCTATGGCTTGGGAGATCCGGAGGAGTATCAGGGCTTCGTCACCAGTGTGGTGAAGGGCAGCAAGGTGCGGCGCGACACGCTGCTTCGCCGACTGGTGGACATGCAGTACGAGCGCAACGACCTCGACTTTACCCGTGGCCGCTTCCGGATTCGCGGCGACACCCTGGAGATTCAGCCGTCGTACGAGACCATCGCCGTCCGCATCGAGTTCTGGGGCGACGACGTCGAGCGCATCGTGGAGATCGACCCGCTGACCGGCGAGCTGCTGGCCGACCGCGACCAGGTCGACATCTACCCCGCCAAGCACTTCGTGACCAGCGCCGAGAAGCTCGAGGCCGCCATCGAGGACATCAAGGTGGAGCTGGCCGAGCGCATCGACATCCTGAAGGCCGAGGGCAAGATACTGGAGGCGGCCCGGCTGGAGGCCCGCACCAACTACGACATCGAGATTCTGCGCGAGACCGGCTTCTGCCACGGTGTCGAGAACTACTCCTGCCACCTGGCGCGCCGCCATCGGCCGGCCCACCGCATGGCCGAGGACTGTGGCAGCATGCCCTGGACGCTGCTCGACTACTTCCCGCCCGACTGGCTGTTGTTCGTCGACGAGAGTCACATCACGCTGCCCCAGGTGCGGGGCATGTACAACGGCGATCGCGCCCGCAAAGAGACGCTGGTCGACTTCGGCTTCCGCCTGCCCAGCGCCATGGACAACCGGCCCCTGACCTGGGGCGAGTTCGAGCAGCACATCAACCAGGTGGTGTACGTCTCGGCCACTCCCGGCCCCTACGAGCACGCCCACTCCAGCCAGGTGGTGGAGCAGATCATCCGCCCGACCGGCCTGCTCGACCCGCCCATCGACATTCGCCCCACCCGTGGCCAGATCGACGACTTGCTGGCCGAGATCAAGGACCGGGTGCTGAAGAGTCAGCGGGTGCTGGTGACCACCCTGACCAAACGCATGGCCGAAGAGCTGGCCGACTACCTGAAGGAGATGGGGGTCAAAACCCAGTACTTGCACTCCGAGATCGAGACCTTCGAGCGGGTGGAGATTCTGCGCGACCTCCGCCTGGGCATCTACGATGTGGTGGTTGGCATCAACCTGCTGCGGGAAGGCCTCGACCTGCCGGAGGTCAGCCTGGTGGCGATCCTCGACGCCGACAAAGAGGGCTTTCTGCGCTCCCAGGGCTCGCTCATCCAGACCATCGGCCGGGCTGCCCGCCACGTGGAGGGCCGGGTCATCATGTATGCCGACAACATGACAGACTCGATGAAAGCCGCCATCAGCGAGACCGACCGTCGCCGTGCCGTGCAGGAAGCCTACAACGTCGAGCGGGGCATCACGCCCGCCGGTATCCACAAGGCTATACGTGACATAACAGAGCGGGTGAAGATGGTGGCCGAGGAGCGCCCCGGCTACAACTCCAGCACTGGTAACCTGGCCACCATCCCGAAGGATGAGCTGTTTCGCTTGATCAAGGATCTCGAGGTCCAGATGAAGCAGGCGTCGAAAGACCTGGAGTACGAGCGTGCGGCCCTCATCCGCGACCAGATCGCCCTGCTGCGCGGCCAGCAGTCGCTGCTGAAGGACGAAGAGGTGGTGAAGATGGGTGAGCGCATCGCCGGCGGCATCGTGACGGCGCCAAAGTCCAAGACGCCGACCAAAAGCCGCTACAGCAACAGCCGCACCCACAAGAAGTAGCTAGTGGCAGAGGGACGGCGGGGTAGAGGTATTCCGGCGAGGCGGGTTGTCCGAGCGTTGGAAAGGCTCGGCTTTGTGGTCAGGAAAGTCGAGGGCAGCCACTATCACTTTAGGCACGCAGACGGCCGACGACTGGTGATACCGTTTCACGGCGAGGTGCGAGTAGGGTTACTCTTGGATTCACTGAAACAGGCCAACATCACTTGGGAGGCCTTCGAGGAGGCACTGTAATGAAGGACTTCGAGTACACGATCATCATCAAAGAGGACACGGACGGCGGTTATTGGACCCAGGTCCCGGCGCTCTCGGGTTGCGGTTCCCAGGGGGACACGCTCGAAGAGGCCCTAGAGATGACCAAGGATGCCATCCGGGGATACCTGCTGGTGCTCCAGGAGGACGGCGAGCCCATCCCGCCTGACGTAAAGCAGGTGATGACCGTGACAGTGGCTGCCTAGTAATCCCGTGATAGAACCCTCCACCTGGCAGAAGTTCTTCGCCGTCGAAGCCGCCACCTACCTCCAGGAGCGGTTTACCAAGGCTACCGACGCCGAGATCCCGTTTCTGCTCGATCTGCTGGCACTGCTGCCCGGCGCCAGCATTCTCGACATGGGGTGCGGCGTCGGCCGTCACGCGGTGCCGCTGGCCCAGCGCGGGTTCTCGGTCACCGGCGTCGACCTCTCGCCCGCTATGCTGGCTCAGGCCCGGCAGCGAGCCGATGCCGCCGGCGTCACCCTCACGCTGGTGCAGGCCAACGCCACCGAGTTCACCGCGGCCGATCGCTTCGACGCCGCCATCTGCCTGTGCGAGGGCGGGTTCGGCCTGCTGAACCCCGGCGAAGACGGCGACATCCACGACCTGGCCATCCTCCGCAGCATCGCCGCCGCGCTCAAGCCAGGCGCGCCCTTCGTGCTGACCGCGCTCAACGGCTACCGCGCCATCCGCCAGATGACCCAAGCCGACGTCGATTCCGGCCGGTTCGACCCGCTCACCCTCACCCAGAACAGCGAGGTCATCCTCGACACCCCCACCGGCCCGGAGACCCTCACCCTTCGGGAGAAGAAGCACCTGCCGCAAGACCTCGCCCGCCTCTGCCGCGAAGCCGGCTTCAGTGTCGACCACCTGTGGGGTGGCACCGCCGGCAACTGGGGCCGCCGCCCGGTCGACCTCGACGAGATGGAGGTGATGGTGGTGGCGGTGCGGGCGCTTCGGTCCCCTCTCCCCCTGGGAGAGCGCTAGGGTGAGGGCGAGCACCATCGACGACGGCCGGAGCGCCAACCCGCTGGGTCAGGGTTCTTGTCGGATGACACCGGTAATCCGGTCGAAGTCGCGGTCGAACGCATAAACCATCGGGTCGTCCGAGCGCAGCGCCTTCGCGGCCAGCAGCGCATCCGCGAAGGCCAGATTGCGCTCAGACAGCACTAGCGCCAGCAGCAACGCGGCCGAACCCAGCCACGGCATCCAACCGGTCCTCTGCTTGACCACAGGCGCGTGCTTCTTGACTTCGCTTGGGATTCGTAACCTCATTCGGGTGCATGTTCCAGGTTGAGCCCACTCTGTGTACCGAGGCCGAGAGGAGCGATGGTTAAGGCGCCGTTATCACGCTGTGTACAAGACGTTAACGCTTCCGCAGGCTGGTAGTCGAAGGGGCGGACCAGCCGTCGGGGGCAGTTCGTTTCGGCAAAAGGACCTTCAGGTTTTGGGAGGGCCATCCAATAGGACGGGCTCCGGGCGCCCCTGCCGTGAGTTTGAATCGCAAAAAGCGTTCCTTAACCCTCAACCCTCCGCTGAAGACCGCCGCGCTGGGTGGCGAGGCGGGGTGGCGTGGGGCGACACGCGCCGG
>CAXNDA010000097.1:0-6761 GCA_964200875.1 Chloroflexota bacterium
CGCATCTGACAAAGTGCGTGCTTGAGGAGGCCGGGTTCGACGTATGGTATTGGATTCATAATCACACCGACGGTGAGGACATGTGGGAGGGAGAGATACTCCCGCAGATCAAGGGCTGTGACTTTTTCGTGTACTTGTGTACCAGTCCCGACGCGGAGCGCAGGGGCCAGAGGGAGGAACGCCATCGCGCCAACCATTGGGAAAAGCCCACGAGGGTCATTACGCTGAACTTGAGGTGGCTCCCCCTTCTGTATGACGATGGTAGGAACCACACCATAATCACCCCAGAGAGCTCACTCCAAGAGATCTCTAACCTTGCGCAGAAGTTGGCGAAAACGGAGACAGCACGAACTGCAGTCGCGTCTTCACTGCCTGAAGGGGAACCTCTTGAACCGGCGCGAACTCCAGGTTAAGGCACTCCGCGAACGTACAGTAGGGCTCCACGAACCCCTAATAGCGGAGCGTGTCCGGCTGATTTCCGAAGCGTACGAGAGGGCTAGTCAAGTTAGCGCTATCGCGACACTGGTCGAACATCCACCAACAGCCTCAGGTGACTTTCGAGTTTTGTCGGTGTCCGAGGCACGTCCTGCTGACCAGTTCAACGACAAGACCTTTCATTGGGAGACCTACTGTGGGCAAATAGGCAGACTTGTGGCACGGGCCGAGGAGCACGAGATCTTCCGCAAGGTCATGTCGGCCGCGGATAACCGCAACGCGGTATCGAGCTTTGGTGAGTTGCGCAGCGCGGTTGACCAAGCTGTTGCGGAGTTAGCCGGCTATTCAACGCCCCCCCTCCTGATCCTCCCCGTAAAGCTCTCAGTGCCCGGCATCTTTAGCGACGGCCTTGTCTTCGACAGGCAAACCGCTGACAATGTCGTGACGCCTCACGGCCAAGTCCGTGTCATCTGGACAGGGGAGGAGTCGATTGACAATGCGTTGCTCTATCATCCGGATGCGGTTGACTGGCACGTCAAACTCGAACCTGAGACCGGCAACCGACTCAGGGTGGCGATAGGAACCCAATCGGCAGACCCAGGATCGGTCCTATTCCTCGCTGAGACTGTGGCCCGCTGCGACCCTCCTGCAATCGGAACCGCCTTAGCTATCGGGATCGGCATCGACTTGAGCAAAGAACTATGATTGACATGCCCATCCTCGGCACCGGAGCGCCCGTGCTCACTGAACATGACCTAGTGGTCCTTACACACGATCTGCTTGCGGTCGGCCTGAACAAAGGCGACGTGGGCACTATTGTCCACGTTTACGCAGATGGGCAAGCCTACGAGGTCGAGTTCATCACCGGCGACGGCAACACCGTGGCGGTAGCGACTCTCGAACAGCCGGAAGTCAGGCCTCTGGGCGCGTCAGAGGTCCTCCACGCCCGCTCGGTGGCGGCAGCCTGACTGATACCGGAGCGCTTCTCATGCGCACATACACCGTCATTCTCGAACCTCATGACGACAACGAGGGGTTCACGGTCACCGTGCCGGCCCTGCGTGGATGTATCACCCAGGGACGCAGTCGGCAGGAGGCGCTGGAGCGCGTGCAGGAGGCTATCAAGTGCCACATCGCTGGCCTGGAAGCCGACGGTGAGCCGGTTCCCGATGAGCTGGTGCCGCCGCTGCTAGCGACGGTGGCCGTCTAGCAAGTACCCCTAAGGAAGGCAAATGCCCGAGAACAAAACAGCCCTCATCCAACGCTACCGCGACACCCGCGCCGCGCTGCTCGCCGCCCTCGATGGGCTGAGCGACGACGCCCTGACCGAAACGTCGCTCGACGGGTGGTCGGTCAAGGACCACCTCGCCCACCTCGCGTTCTGGGACGACATCCGCGCTGACGAGGTCATCCGCATCTCGGCGGGCCACGACTCCGCCTGGAGCATGACCGACGAGGTGGACGAAGAGCTGAACGCCATGAGCTACGGCATCCGGCGCGCCCTCCCGCTCGCCCAGGTTCGCTGGGAACTCGCCAACTCGCGCCAACGCCTGCTCGACGCACTGGCCGCCGCCACCGATCGAGGGCTCGACGCGTCGCTCTATGGCGCGGCGGGTCTCGCCAACGGGCATGAGGCCGAGCACACCGGGTGGATTCAGCGCTGGCGGGCAGAGCGGGGCATCTAGGAGGCGGTGGGGCGCTCCCGGTACCAGGCGATCGTGGCGCGCAGCGCCTCCGCCAGCGGGGTGCTCTCGAAACCGAACGCCTGACGGAACTTGGCATCGTTCAACAGAAATGGCTCGTCGAACTCGTACGCCATCTCCTGCAGCTCACGGATGATCGGGTTGAACAGCCCGAGCATCCAGAGCAGCGGTTTTGGGACCGCCTGCAGCTTCGGCTGCACGCCCAGCTCGGCGGCGATCAGTGCGACAAAGCGTCGCGTGGTCACGGTCTCCGGGCTCGGCAGGTGCCACACCTGGCCCAACGCCTCGTCTCGTTCGCTTAACACCACCAGCGCTCGCGCAACGTCGGGTATGTAGCTGTAGGTATGGGGCAGGTCGGGATTCCCCAGCACCTGTGCCGCCTTCCCGGCCAGCAGCGCCGGGAACACCCGTTCCCCCATGGCCGAGTCCACCACCCGGGGACCGAAGAAATCGGACGCTCGCCCTATGGTTGCCCGCACTCGCCCCTCGCGATGCGCCTGGAGCACCCGTGCGGCCAGCTCACCGCGAAGCTTGCCCTTGCGGCTGGTTGCAGCGCTCGGCAGGTCCTCGGTGAGCTGCTTGCCGCCGGTCGGCCCGTACATGTAGACGTTCTCCATGACCACCAAGCGCGCACCGCTGCCGGCGGCGGCTTCCATCGCTCCGGCATGCAGCGCCGGGAACACCAGCGGCCAGCGGTCGTACGGTGCGTTCATGCAGTGAAACACCACCTCGGCGCCTTCTCCCAGGGTGCGGGCGACGGCGAGGTCGGTCACATCAGCAGCGCGCACCTCAACCCCGGCAGGCACCCCGGCCGCCTTGCCGCTGCGGTTCACCAGCCGGACGCGCTTCCCTGCCGCCACCAGTACATCAGCAACGGCAAGGCCCACCGGCCCGGTACCAAGCACAACGTGGGTTGGGTTATCTGCCATCATTGGCCCCCCGCCCTGATGGCGCCGGTGCTGCCGCGCCCTTCGACACGCGCAGAGAAGCCAGCACCAGCCAGGTTGCCAGCGCAAACACCACCGCACCGGCAGCCCCAAAGTTGGTGTACTGCGCCTCTACGTCCACCCCAGCACGCGCCGTGACCGCCCACCCCACCGGCCAGAGCACCAGGTTGGCAAGGAGCCACACCGCCCGCTTCCACGCTACCGGCGAGACAACGGCCGCTTGGGCGAGCCCCACCCCAGCACCCGTCGCCAAGCCCTGCAACATCAAGGACGGTGTGTCGGTGCGGAACCCCACGGCCGTTGCCCCGATCGACAACCCGATGGCCATGCCGCCTGACGTCAGCGCGACCCAGCGCGCCGGTATACCAGCGATGCGCCGAAGCGCCAGCCACTGAACCCCACCCAAGACACCGCCCGCCAGCATGCCCCCCAACGTCGCATCCAGCGTGCTATCGACCGAACCCACCGTCAGCTTGGCCACCAAGCCGCCTGGTGGAAATCCCAGAAAGGTCAACGGCCAGACCGCAGTGCGACGGAGTTCTGCAACCAGTGGGTTCATACGCTCCCTTTTTGATTCCTGCTTAGGTTTACCCCCGGTGTCGGCCCGCTCTAGCCAGTCGAACGCACGTAATAAGAGCGGTGCGGAAACCGC
Source organism: Chloroflexota bacterium (assembly GCA_964200875.1). GTDB lineage: Bacteria > Chloroflexota > Dehalococcoidia > SHYD01 > SHYD01 > SHYE01. The sequence continues at coordinate 3,738 of CAXNDA010000097.1, forward strand.
GACCCTGTGAACACGTGAACCGACTTACCACTGAACCCGCCAACCGAAACGCAGTATCCTAGGGCCCAACGATACACTTTCACTAGGAGCACTGCATGTTTCTGCTCAACGAGATACTGGTCTTCAGCCCCGGCCGCCGGCAGGAAGGCTTCGACCGCCTCTCCTACATCCACGGGCTCATGGCCCCCAGCCCCGGTTTCCGCCAAGCCATCGTCGCCCGCTACCTGGGCGATCCCCAAACGCACACCGTGCTGCGCTACTGGGACAGCGCCGAAGCCTTCCAGGAGTTCCGGGCGGGCCCCAACGGCAACTACGGGCGCAACCGCCCCGAGGGCCTCTACACCAACCAACCGGTCATCCCTCAGTGGCAGAGCTTCGCCGAGTGCGAGAATCCGCCCGACGACGGCAGCTTGTTGATCAAAGTCGAGCGCCCGGTGTCCGCCGCGCAGTGGGCCGCCTACCAGGCCTACGCCCAAGCGACGCTCACCCTCACCGAGAAGGCGCACGGCCTGACCTCCGTCGTCGCCTTCAAGGCAGTCGACCAAGAGGCGGGCATCTCCGTCACCCGAATGCGCAGCCGCGCCGACCTCGAGGCCTTCGTCGATAACCCCGAGTACGCCGCCACCCGCAGCATGCTGCCCGCCGACATCCCCCACGCCAGCTTCGGCGTCTTCGAGGTGGTCAGCGTGGTGAAGCCGGTGCGCTAGGCGGCCGATCGCCCTCTTGCCACGAGCCATTGGAGTAAGATGGTGAAATGAAGCCGGACCTCTCCCAGTTACAGGTAAGCGAGGCCGCCCTGCGGGATTTCTGCCAGCGCTGGAAGCTTCGCGAACTCGCGTTGTTTGGCTCCGCAGTCCGCGCTGACTTCGGCCCATCGAGCGACGTAGATGTCATGGTGACCTTTCGGCCTGATACCGGGTCCACGCTCTGGGACTTAGTGCAGATACAGGAAGAACTCGAGACACTCTTCGGCCGGAGAGTAGACGTACTCAGCAGGGCAACTATCCGCAACCCCTTCCGAAAGCGCAGCATAGAGCGCGACCTTACTGTCATCTATGCGGCCTGAACACGGCGACGAAGCTTATCTTTGGGATATGCGCGAAGCAGCGAGAGAGGCAGTTGAGTTTGTCCGCGACCTCGACTTAGCCGGCTTCATCGAGGACCGCCGGGTACTGCTGGCGGTCGAACGAGAGCTTGAGATTATCGGCGAAGCGGCGCGCCGAGTGTCTGCCTCCCTCCGTGATTCGCACCCGAGATACCGTGGAAGCAGATCATCGGCCAGCGCAACGTACTCGCCCATAATTATGGTGAAGTAGACCCAGTCCTAGTCTGGAATGTAGCAAAACACCGGCTACCGGAATTGCTCCTCCAACTCAGCTCGATCCTCAGTGAAGAAAGCGTCTAGGGCGCCTCTCGTGCGTTGAGCCCTCGTTTCTTGACGCCCCCCACCGATTCCTTACACTGAAACTACCTTTCACCCAGCGCTCGGCCGAGCGCACTCCGGAGGACTCATGCTGAACCGTGCCGAAAACGACCTGCTGTGCCGCATCGAGGGCGACGCCCCCATGGGGCAGATGCTGCGCCACTTCTGGGTGCCCGCCGCCCTCACCGAGGAGCTGCACGAGCCCGAGGGCGAGCCGCTGCGCCTCAGCATCTTCGGTGAGGACCTGGTGGCCTGGCGTAACGCCGACGGTAGCGTGGGCCTGATGCAGAATGCCTGCCCGCACCGCGGCGCCAGCATGTTCTTCGGCCGCAACGAAGAGAGCGGCCTGCGCTGCGTGTACCACGGCTGGAAGTTCGACGTAACCGGCGCCTGCGTCGACATGCCGAACGAGCCCGCCGAGAGCAACTTCAAGCACAAGATCCGGGCCACCGCCTACCCGACTCAAGAGCAAGGCGGCATCGTCTGGGCCTACATGGGCCCGGCCGACCTGCAGCCGAAGCTGCCGCAGATGGAATGGATGATGGTGCCCGACGCCAACCGCATCATCTCCAAGTGCAACCAAAGCAGCAACTGGGTGCAGGCGGTGGAGGGCGGCATCGACTCCAGCCACATCTCGTTCCTGCACAGCAGTCTCCAGGTCGATCCCACCCGGTTCGGCGGAAGCAACCCCACCGCCATCTACACCGCCACCGACAAGCACCCCCGCTTCGAGACGGTGGACACCGACTACGGCTTGATGATCGCGGCTCGCCGCAACGCCGAGGCCGACAGCTACTACTGGCGGGTCACCCAGTGCCTGCTGCCCTGGTACACCATGATCCCCGGCTCCACCGAAGTCGGCGAGAGCATCGGCGGCCACGCCTGGGTACCGATCGACGACGAGCACACCTGGCGCTGGAGCTTCAACTGGCGGACGTCTCGCCCCTACGACGACGACGAACGCGAGCGGATGAAGCACAACGGCACCATCCACGCCGAGAAGCTGCCCGGCACCTACATGCCACTGCGCACCCTGGAAAACGACTTCCTGGTGGATCGTGAAGAGCAGCGCACTAAGACCTTCAGCGGCATCTTCGGCATCGGCGAGCAGGATACCGCCTGCCAGGAGACGATGGGCCCCATCTACGACCGCACCCGCGAGCATCTGGGCTCGGCCGACACCGCCATCATCTCGTACCGCCGCATGCTGCTCCGGCTGGTGCACGACTACCAGGCAGGCAATCCTCCAGCCCCGGCAGCCAACGCAGAGGCTTTCCGAGTGCGCTCCACCAGCGTGGTGTTGCCCCGCGAGAACCCGTGGGTCGAGTCGATTCAGGACCGCATCAAGGCGAACTCCGAGTACATGCGGGTCTGACGCCAACTGCCCGTCACCTGTCATGCGGACGCCAGGAAGCACCCCCCGCTTCAGCCGCGGCTAACTCCCGCGACGGACGGTCGAAACCGCCGCCGTAAGCAGCGAGACCTGTCGGCGGATAAGGGTGCTCACGGGAGGCCGAGGAGCGCACCAAACGCACAGACCGACGCCGAAGCCGTGTCCGCAAACAGCGCTCCGTCCAACCGTCGAAGCGGGGGATGCTTCG
>CAXNDA010000098.1:0-6572 GCA_964200875.1 Chloroflexota bacterium
CTGCGGGCAACCAGGGGCCCAGTGCGCAGCCAGGCGTTGCGCCTGCCGACATTCCGGCGCCTCCGGACAGCGATCCCTATGACCTAGCGCAGCGCTATCGGCAGGGCGCCGGCGGATCCATTCCCAAGACTCGTTCCGGCCCCCGCCGCCCCACCGAGCCGGGCGCAGTCGATACCTTTACCGTCACTAATCTTCAAAGCTTCAAGCGCTTCGAAGCCCAGGCCACCCTCAAACTGGTGACTCCGAACGCCTATTGGTATATAAAGAACGGCTTTTCGGTCGACGAAGCCCTGCTCGCCCGCTCTGCCGAGACCTTCGAGCAGAAGACCGTGCCCACCAACATCAGGTACTTCGGCGACACCATACGCAGCGGGTTCGATGGTGATCGTCGCGTCACGGTGTTGGTGGCCCGGTTCGATGGCGCTGCTGGCTACTACAGCTCGCCCGACGAATACCCGAAGGCTGTCCATCCCCACAGCAACGAGCGCATCATGCTCTACATCAACGGCGCCGGGCTGCGCCCCGGCAGCAGGGCGTTCGACAGCGTGGTGGCGCACGAGTTGCAGCACGCGCTGCACTGGCACGCCGACTCCTCCGAGGAGAGCTGGGTGAACGAGGGCCTCTCGATGCTGGCCGAAGAACTGAACGGCTATGGCGGCAACTCGGCGCAGACGTACAAGCGCAACACCCAGGTGCAGCTCACCGATTGGGAGGAGAGCACCTCGGACAATGGCGCACATTACGCTACCGCGCACCTGTTCATGCGGTTCTTGGGCGAGCACTGGGGTGGCTACGAGCGCCTGCGAGAGTTGGTTGCCGAACCGAAGAACGGCATAGCCGGCGTCGATGCCTACCTCCAGAAGATCGGTTCGGCCGACCGCTACCCAGAGGTGTTCCGGCGCTGGCTGGTGGCCAACCTGGGCGTCAGCACCAACGAACCCCGCCTGAACTACACCAACCTGCAGGTGGGAGTGTCGCCCTCGCCCCGGCTCTCCACCACCACCGAGGTGAATGACAAGAGCCTGCAGCACGCTGCCCGCTACTACGAACTCAAGCCCAACGAACGGTCCGCCACCATCGACTTCAGCGGGGCCGCAACCACTCGCTTGCTGGCCACGGATGCGCCGAGCGGCAGTCACTTCTGGTGGGGCAACCAGGGCGACTCCACCGATACCACGCTGACACGAGAGGTGGACCTGACCGCAGTGCGCAACGCTACGCTGCAGTTCAAGGCCTGGTACGAAATTGAGACTGGGTGGGATTTCGCCTACGTGGCAGTGTCGGAGAACCGCGGCGCTACCTGGACGCCCCTCGCGGCCCAAGGGACCACCAGCGACAGCCCGCTCGGCAACAACTACGGCCCGGGCTTCACCGGCCGCAGCGGTCGCGGGGCCGAACCACGCTGGGTCGACGAGCGGGTTGACCTCTCGGCGTATGCGGGCAAGAAGGTGCTACTGCGGTTCGAGTACGTGACCGATGAGGCGGTGCACCGCAGCGGGTTCGCGGTGGATGACATCCGCATACCGGAAATCGGGTTCACCGATGACGCAGAGTCGAGCCAGGGGTGGACGGCCGCTGGATTCGTGCGGACCGACAACGTGGTGCGGCAGGCGTACTCGGTGCAAGTGGTGGAGATACCCGGCAACGGCGACGCGAGAGTTCGAGAGTTGGCGCTCGATAGCCAGAACAAGGGCGCCATGAGCGTCTGCTGCTTCACCGAAGGGCTGGACCGGGCCGTGCTCATCGTTGCCCCGATGGCGCCCCTGACGCGCAATCCTGCGAGCTACCAGCTACGCATCAAGACAGGCCCTTAGCCCTAGTTGTGCCCGGCCTCTAAGCCGTGGCCCATGAAGCCACCCTCGCGCAGGCGCCGGAGCGCCTGACCTTCGAGTTGGCGCACCCGCTCCCGGGTGATACCGAGTTGGCGGCCGATGTCTTCCAGCGAGCGCTGAATGTCATCGTCGAGCCCGAACCGCAACTCCAGGACGCGGCGCTCGCGCTCGGTCAGTCCCATCAGCCCCTGGCGAACATCACGCTTGAACTCGGCGTCGGTCACCACTTCCAATGGCGCTGGGTTGCCCAGGTCCTCCACGAAATCGCGCAGCAGGCTGCCGTCTTCCGAATCGCCCACCTCCATCTCAAGCGAGGTGATGCCGCGTGCGGCCTGCTCCACTTCCCGAACCCGGCTTTCGGTCATGCCGACGGCTTTCGCTACCTCCTCGGCGGTGGGGTCGCGCCCCAGCGCCACCGCGAGGCGGCTCTTCGACGTGGTGATCTTGTCGAGCGCAGCCTGTACCGGCACCGGCAACCTGACCATCCGGCCGCGGTTGGCCAGCCCGCGCTCCACCGCCTGGCGGATCCACCAGGTGGCATAGGTGCTGAAGCGGTAGCCTAACCGCAGGTTGAATAGCTCCACCGCGCGCATCAGCCCCAGGTTGCCCTCTTGGATCAGGTCGAGGAGCGGCATGCCGCGGTTCTGATAGCGCCGTGCCACGCTCACCACCAGCCTCAGGTTGCTCTCAATCATGTGGTTGCGGGCGCGCGCCGCGTTGTCCTTCACCTTGTGCCAATGGGAGCGCAGCGCATCGGCGGACACACCGGCGGCTTTGAGAAAAGCGTCGTCGCTCAAAGCTTCAGGGTCGACACCGCCCGCGCCGTGTTCGAGCAGTCGCTGGAGGGCGCTTGCAGGTAAGAGCAGCGACGCCACCGAGAGCCGTACCAAGCGCGACCGGAGGGTCTCCTCGTCGCCCAAGCTCTCGGGCAGGCTCGCCAGCAGGTTGCTATCGATCGGCCCATCAATCTGACGGCGGAACTCGGGAGTGAAGAGGAGGGCGGCCGGGGTTACCGCCGCGGTCTCGTCCTGCGGAGCGCAGGCTTCCAGCAGGTCTCGGGCTTCAGCCACAATCCGGTACAGGTGGATGGCAAGCCGGGCCGGCGGTTCCTCGGGCAGCAGCAGCTCGGCCTCGTCGAGAAAGCGCGCTAGCTCAAGCTCACCGCCAAGCGAACGCTCCTCTTCCGCCTTGAGCAACGGCACGCGCCCGATCTCGGTCAGATACTGGCTGGTGGCTTCGGCTAACTCATCGGGCGGCTCGGTACGCGCGCCACCTGCCCGGACTGCCGTGGTCACTTGCCCCGCCCCCGCCTCAAAACGTTCCGCGAGGGCCGGCGACACGCCGCCCAGGCCCTTGAGCCATGCCGCCACCCAAGTTGCGGCCGCATCCCAAAGGCTGGCCGGCCAATCCTGCCCTGCCGGCACGTTTCCACCGAAACCCATAGTCACGTTAGCGCCGTCTGGGACTGGTGTCATCTTTGTCTAAGTCCTGCAGCATACGACGGTCTTCGTCGGTCAGTCCTTCTTCCCACAGGTTCATCATCTCGGCCAGTGCTGCGTCGGGGTCTTTCAGGAACTCACGCGCCGCGTCCAGGCTGAGCGGCAGCGCACCGGCGTCCTCTGCCTCCGGCACTGAGTGGAGCCTCCGCAAGATGGCTGGTGCGGCAACGAAGCCAGCAGCCATGCCCAGCACCAAGCCCAGTGCAGTTCGTATCCTCATCAACACACCTCCAGCAACTTCACCTATCTTCAGCATAAGCCAGAACGCCCGGAATGACCTGTTTCCATTGCCGGGCGGTGTAGTCGCGTCTTTTCACCAGGCGCATTCCTGGGCTATTCTGCACAGGTCATACCGTTGTGAATCTCCTTATCTCTGTGATTGGCGGCAGCGAGTGCACCGCGGCGGACGCGCAGGCGGCCGAAGCCGTGGGCGCCGGCTTGGCGCGCGGCGGCGCAACCGTGGTGTGCGGGGGCCTTACCGGCGTGATGGCGGCGGTGTGCCGCGGTGCTCGGCAGGCGGGCGGTCACACCATAGCCCTGCTTCCCGGCGATGATCCGCGTGCCGCGAATCCCGACGTCGAGTTCGCGATTCCGACCGGGCTTGGCCACGCCCGCAACGTGATTGTGGCCCGGGCGGGGCGGGCGGTGATCGCCATTGCCGGCAGCCACGGCACGCTGTCCGAGATATCGCTGGCGCTGGTGTACGGCACGCCGGTGGTGGCGCTGAACACGTGGGACGTCTCGTTGCACGGAGTGGCGCCGCCGGGACTGGTACGCGCCACGAGTGCGGCCGATGCTGTTGAGAAGGCGCTCGCTCTGGCGGCGGCACGGCGAGTCTGACCAAACCTTATAGAACTGGAAGTGTCCCTTGAACATTGCTGACATTCGCGCGCAGGAGATCCTCGACTCACGCGGCAACCCCACCGTGGCGGTGGAGGTGACGCTGGATGACGGCGCACGCGGCCGGGCCGCCGTACCCTCAGGCGCGAGCACCGGCGCCCACGAAGCGCTGGAGTTGCGCGACAAGGACCCCAAGCGGTTCGGCGGCTTGGGCGTGCAGACCGCAGTCGGCAATGTCCACAGCCGTATCCTGCCGGCCCTCAAGGGTATGAGCGTTGCCGATCAGTCAGCGGTGGACCGCCGGCTGCTGGAACTCGATGGCACGCCGAACAAGGGCGGCCTTGGGGCGAACGCGATCCTCGGCGTCTCGCTGGCTGTGGCGCACGCGGCGGCAGCATCGAAGCGGGTGCCGTTGTACCGCTCGGTGGGTGGCGATGGCGCGCACCTCCTGCCGGTGCCGATGCTCAACATCCTCAACGGTGGGCGTCACGCCGAAGACTCCACCGATTTCCAAGAGTTCATGGTGATGCCGGTCGGCGCACCCAGCTTTGCCGAGGGCCTGCGCATGGGCGCCGAGATCTACCAATCGCTGAAGAAGCTGGTGCGGGCGCTGCCCTCGGCCACCACCGTGGGCGACGAGGGCGGGTTCGCACCCTCGCTCAAGTCGAACCGGGCGGCGCTGGAAATGGTGGTCGACGCGATCGGAGCAGCCGGCTATCGGGCTGGAACGGATGCCGTGATCGCGCTCGACCTCGCCGCCTCGGAGTTCTACGAGGGTGGCAAGTATGTGCTGGCCAAGGAAGGGCGCAGCCTGTCCAGCGCCGAGATGGCAGCGTTCCTGGCGACCTGGGTCGCCGAGTTCCCCATCGTGAGCATTGAGGACGGTATGGCCGAGGACGACTGGGACGGCTGGAAGGCGCTGACGGACCAGGTGGGTGATCGCTGCCAACTGGTGGGCGATGACCTGTTCGTCACCAACACCGAGCGTATCCAGCAGGGCATCGACCGGAACTGCGCCAACGCTGTGCTGATCAAACCGAACCAGATCGGCACCCTTACCGAAACCTTGGCCGCGGTGACCATGGCCACCAAGGCAGGTTGGGCCAGCGTCATGAGCCACCGTTCGGGCGAGACGGAGGACACCACCATTGCCGACCTGGCAGTGGCCACCGGCTGCGGCCAGATCAAGACCGGCGCTCCGGCCCGCAGCGAGCGCGTCGCCAAGTACAACCGCCTGCTGGCCATCGAGGCCGAGCTGGGGACTGCCGCGCGCTACGCCGGCTGGAGCGCGTACAAAGCGAACGTACGGCGTTAGGCCCCGTCAAACCAGGGCCGGCCAGTCTGAATGAACTATAAACATCCCTCTGGCCGGCCCCTTTCTCTTACCCAAACTGGTATACTACCGGTGCATTCCCGTCCTAGGAGCGCCTCCCTGAGTAAACGGCCCAGTCGTAAACCGCCTGTTCCCGTGTCAGATGATACCGCCGACAGGCCGAGAGAGGCCTGCGGGGTGTTCGGGGTTTACGCACCCGGCGAGGATGTCGCCCGCCTCACCTTCTTCGGCCTCTACGCCTTGCAGCACCGCGGGCAAGAGAGCGCCGGCATCGCTACCGCACACAACGGCGACCTGAAGGTTGCCACCGGCATGGGCCTGGTGACGCACGTGTTCGACGAAGAGCAGTTGAGCGCCCTTCCCGGCAACATGGCCATCGGCCACACCCGCTACTCCACCACCGGCTCCACCAATCTGCGCAATGCCCAGCCCTTCGTGGCCTCCTGCGATCGCCTGGGGAAGATCGCGCTGGCTCACAACGGTAACGTGGTCAACGCTGAGGTGCTGTTCGAGGAGCTGCGCGAGCGGGGCGTTCCGCTGCGATCGTCGACCGACTCCGAGGTCATCGTGGCCGCGATAGCGTGTGCCCCCGGCCTGACGTGGGCCGACAAGATTGTCCACACCCTGCGGCGTTTCTCGGGTGCCTACAGTCTGGCGCTGCTCACCGCCGACAGCTTGATGGCCGCCCGCGATCCGCTGGGCATTCGCCCGCTGTGCCTGGGCAAGCTGAACGGCGGCTGGGTCATCGCCTCCGAGACCTGCGCGTTCGACCATCTGGGTGCTCAGTTCATCCGGGAAATCGACCCCGGCGAGCTGGTCATCATTAATAAAGACGGCGTCACCAGTCACCGCATCGCCGAGGAGCCCGCAGCTAGGCGGGCTTTCTGCATTTTCGAGTACATCTACTTCGCGCGGCCCGACAGCGTGATGAATGGCAAACTGCTGTACAGCGCCCGAGAGCGCATGGGCGCTCGCCTGTGGGAAGAGCACCCCATCGACGCTGACGTGGTTATTGGCACGCCGGATTCGTCGATCCCCGCGGCCATCGGCTTCGCCCGGGCCTCCGGG
>CAXNDA010000099.1:0-6427 GCA_964200875.1 Chloroflexota bacterium
TGTGGCCACACTGCGACGCCCACCACTCCAGCCAGTGGCGCTCGACCTGTTGAGCCGTGACCCTGCTGAAGCGGGTGACGCGACATGGACCCTCGCTGCCGAGTTCGCCGGCGCGGGCGCGGCGGTGGCCCGCCAGGTGAAAGAGGCGACGGAGCTGGCCAGCAAGGCGGGCGGTGATGCAGAGACGCTGGAGGGCGAAGACACCGCTGCCTTCTGGGCGAACGTGCGGGACTTCGGCCGCAACCCGGAACTGCCGCACCTGATCTTGCGGATGATGGCGTTGCCCTCCCGGCTCACCGATATGCTGAACGCCCTGGCCGAGACTGCCGAAGATGCCGGGCTGCCGGCGGCGTCGATCATCGCTCACGCCGCCAGTGGCATCGTGTACGGGTATTGGGACAGTCCCGAGGGCACGGCGTGGAGCGGGATGATCGCAGCTCTCCGGGAGCGGATCGGTCACTTTCGGGGCACCGTGGTGGTGGAGCAGGCGCACCTGGCGCTGAGCGAGGTCTATGACCCGTGGGGCCCCACGCCCGACAGCTTCCCGATTATGCAGGGCTTCAAGCGGGAGTTTGACCCGCACCACGTGCTGAACCCCGGCCGTTTCGTGGGCGGGCTGTGATGCCCCTATGACGAACCTGCTAACCATGGCGGGGCCGACGGAAGCGGACCTGAGCCGCTGCGTGCACTGCGGCTTCTGCCTGCAGCACTGCCCGACCTACGTCGCCACCGGCCTGGAGACCGAGTCACCCAGGGGGCGGCTGTACCTGATGCGGGCGCTGCACGATGGACGCATCGGCCTGGAAGACAATGTGCTGACGCATTTAGAGCAGTGCCTGCTGTGCCGTAACTGCGAGTCGGTGTGCCCCTCCGGGGTGCCGTACGGCCGCATCATGCAGGCGCAGCGAGCCGAGATTCAGAGTCAACGGACGATGGGCCGGCCGGAACGCTTCCTGCGCTGGGTGGTCTTCCGGCAGATGCTGCCCAACTCCGGCCGCCTGCGCGTCATGGGACGTCTGTTGCGGCTGTACCAGCGCACCGGGCTGCGGCGGCTTGCGGGCGCGCTGGGCATCCGGCGGGCGCTGCCGGCCTCGCTGCGGGCCATGGACGCGCTGATGCCCGAGGGCTTGGGGCCGGCGTATCCCCCGCTGGGGCTGTTGGCCCCGGCACAGGGCAAAAAGCGAGGACGAGTGGCGCTGCTGGCCGGGTGCGTCATGCCGGTGTTCACGCCGCAGACCCACGCGGCGACGGTGCGGGTGTTGACCCGCAACGGGTTCGATGTGCTGGTGCCTGCCGAGCAAACCTGCTGCGGCGCCCTGCATACCCACAGCGGCGAGCGAGCCGGCGCACAGGAGCTGGCCCGCCGGAATGTCGACGCATTCTTGGCGGCCGGGGTGGACGCAGTGGTGGTGAACGCTGCCGGCTGTGGGGCCGAACTGAAGGAGTACGGCGAATTGCTGGCGGACGATCCCGCCTACGCCGAGCGAGCGCATGCCTTTGCCGCCAAGGTAACCGACGTGACGGAGTTCCTGGCCAAGGCGGGGTTCGAGACGCCGGCCGGGGCGCTGCCCATCACCGTCACCTACCAGGACTCCTGCCATTTGGCCCACGCGCAACGGGTGACGGCGGCTCCGCGGGAGATCCTGCGCTCGATTCCCGGCTTGGAGCTGGTGGAGATGCCGCACGCCGACCGCTGTTGCGGCAGTGCCGGCATCTATAACATCCAGCACCCCGATCTCGCCGGCCAGATTCTCGACACGAAGATGCGAGAGGTCGTGGCCACGGGCGCTACGGTGGTGGCTACTGCCAACCCGGGGTGCATGATGCAACTCTCGGTGGGCATGGCCGCCTGCGGTATGCGGGGCGAGGCCGTGCACGTGGTGGAGTTGCTGGACCGCGCCTACCAGGGTGGCGGAGCGATGGATAGCGGCCCGGTTAGCGCGGGCAGTGAGGCCCGCTGACACGTCGTGTTTTTGGAGGTTGCGCATGCGATTCCCCAGCGAGCTGAAGACTGCACTGCTCATTGGCCTGATGCTAGTCACCGGGATGATTGACCCAAGCGGTTCGGGCACAGCCGAGGCTGCCACGCATCTGGTCACGACGCTGGCGGACAGCGGGCCGGGGTCGCTTCGCCAAGCGATGGTGGACGCCAACGCGACGCCCGGCCCCGACACGATTGTCTTTGCGGCGGAGCTGATGATTCCGGGCACGGTCGTCCTCGCTTCGCCGCTGCCCGAAGTGACTGATCCAGCCGGGCTGGCTATCCGAGGCGACACCGGTGGCGTACGCATGTTCATCAGTGGTGACCGAACCTTTCGGCCGTTTGCGATCGCAGCCGGCGCCTCCCTATCCCTGGAGAAGCTCACCATTGACCGTGCCAAGGGGCACATGGGCGGGGCGATGATCAACCACGGGTCCATCGAAATGTCGGACGTGGAACTGGCCGGTTGGGCGGACAGCACTTCGACGGAAGGCGGGATTGGCGGGGCGCTTTTCAATACCGGCGTGGCCACAATAACCCGTTCGGCCTTGAGCGGAACTGCTAGCGAGACGAACACTGTGGCCTGCGCCGGAGGTTACGGTGGCGCGATCTACAATACCGGGAACTTGATGATCAGCGACAGCAGCGTTGCCCGCAGCTCTGCCCGCAAGGGCGCCGGTATCTACAACACAGGGCTACTCGAGTTGGTGAACGTGACGGTTGCCGAGAACTTCCTTATGGGATGCTCCCGTGTGCCTGGCGGCCCGGGTGAGGGCGGTGCGATCTACAACGCGGGAGACACGCGGCTCACGCATACCACGCTGTTCAATAACGCCCTCGGGACATTTCCAAAGCCCACAGGCGCCGGTATCTTTAACGCCGGCACCGCCAGCATGGCGAACAGCATCCTGGCGGACGATAGCCCGGGGAACGAGTGCGCCGGCGCACTGACTACACAGGGCGCCAACTTGATGGGTAGTCTGCTGGGCTGCGTCATCTTGGGGCCGCCACCCGTTGTGGCCGCGCCGCTGTTGGCCGCCCCCTTGCGGTATAACGGCAGGTCGGTCGCACTAGCGGCCCCGCCCTACTGGGGAAGCCCGGCGTTGGACACAGCGGATAGAGCGCTGTGCACTGCTCCACCGGTGTCTGGGAAGGATGTTTACGGGAGCACCCGCCCCGACGGTGCTGAATGCGACCTTGGGGCATACGAGGGCTACTCGACCGTGGGAGTCATGTCGGTAAACGACGTAGCCCAGTTCGAAGGTGACTCGGGCGTCACCCCCTTCGTGTTCACCGTCACGTTGCTCGGCGTGCCGCCCAGCCGCGGCGCGGTGTTCATTCGCGCCAACACGTACGCGATCAGCCCCAATGGGGGTGACTATGCACCACTTGTTGAGGACCTTGTCTTCTTACCCGGCGAGACCGCCAAGCCGTTGACAGTTTATGTCAATGGTGATTTGCTTCCGGAAGCGAATGAGTCTTTCGGAGTCGAGTTGTGGACCACTGCGGCAGGAATAGTGCATGACCGAAACGGAGGCCGGGGGAGCATACTCACGGACGAGGTCTTCCTCTTCAACGGCGGGTTCGAGACCATTGAGCCGCCGCACCTGCCCGGATGGCAGTTGGCGAACATTGGCGAGGGCATCGCGCGAGCAGAACGGGAAGGTTCGTGCTTCGGTGCGAACAACACCACGGGCATTACGTTCAATGGGAACCGAGCACTCAACATCCGTTCTAGCACGCCAGGCGACCCCGAATCTTGGGGGACTGCTACCTACACCATGGCCTTCACCTTCGGGAGAGCCATCTCGTTCCGAGCGCTGTCAGAGAACGATGACGCAGCACCGGCTCCCAGGCCGGTTCACTTTGAGGTCCGTTTGCTGGGTGCAGACGGCAGTATCCTGGCGACCCATGTGGTGGAGACAAGCGTGCTCACCACCAGTCCAGGAACGTCGAACGACGGGTGCCTGGTCGGGGACGCCCGTGACGGGGTGTGGAGCAGCCATAGCGTTGACACCACGGCGTTCCAGGGCCTAGCCGGGACGATCGAGTTTCGGCAGCACACCAATGTGCCGGGCAAAGGCTTCTTCACGCTGATCGACGACGTGATAAAGCACGGACCTGCCACAGGCCCAGGCCCGTTCAGTCGAGACTGGCGCGAGTCTGTGTCCACGCGTGCACGTTGTCCATGGCCAACGGAAACGGCCCCGTATTGGGGCCGTTGGTGAGGGTGCGGTTGGTAGCGCATACCGGATTCGAACCGGTGGTCTCCTCCTTGAGAGGGAGGTGTCCTGGGCCGCTAGACGAATGCGCCACACTGCCGCAGTTCGTGCGGAGCTTAAGTAGCATACCGGGATAGCCTGCTTTGAACAACCCCATAACGGCCTTAGCCGGAACAAGTACTCGCGATCGTGGCCTGACTGCGCTGTGGTCGGCCGGCGCACTCGGGCTGGTGGCCTACCTCACGGCTGCGGGCCCCGGCCTCGGCTTCCTCGCCGATAGTATGGCGGCGGGTCAGGTGCTGTCGCCATACGACCCCTACGCGGCAGACCCCCATCGGGGCGGCGCCCAGTATCCGCCCTACCTCTACCAAGCGTTGGCATCAGTCGCATTCAGCGACGTCGCTGCGCTGCTGAGCCGGCTGCTGAACCTGACGGCTCCGCTGCTATTGGTATGGTCGCTGCGCGGGCCACGGGAGGCCGGGTTCCTGCTAACGCTGACCCCGCAGAGTGTGGCGGCCATCCACGATAACAGCCTGCAATGGGCCCCAGTGTTGGGTTTTGCCGGCCTGGCGTGGGCTACGCGTCAGCGGGCGCTGCCTTGGGCAGGGGTGGTCGCCGGCGCGGGGATAGCTCTTGCGCTTGGGAAGCTCGACCAGCTCGTGCTGACGCCGGCGGTGCTGGGTGTGCGCGACCGCCGGACGACACTGCTGGCGGCCGCCGTGACAGCGGCCCTGCTGGCGGCAAGCTTCCTCGTCTATGGCGTCTGGCTCTCCACCTGGTTCGACTACTTGCTGTTGAGGGAATGGACCCGAATCGGCTGGGATAGCCTGCTCGTGACGCTGCAACGCTTTGGCCTACCGGAAAACGGCATCCTGCTGGTGCAGGCGGCCGTCCTGCTGGATAGCCTGCGCTACGTGTGGCGCTGGCGGGCCCACGCCGACCCTCGCCTCTCCTGGGTGGTGACGCTCGCTGCGGCTAACATCGTGGCAACTCACAGCGGCGTGATCGACTCACTGCCGCTGCTGACAGTTACCGTCTGTCTTTTGCCGCTTCGCTGGTCGTTGGTGCTGGCGGCGCTCGGGTGGACGTACGTGGTGTCCGCTGCCCTCATGACAGGGCAGCTCGTGGCCAGCTTTTACGGCGTGGTACCAGTCATCTGTGTCGTGTTATCGGTGCTTGCTGTCCGCAAGACCGGCGTCAAGTTGTGATGGGAGCCTTCGCCCGCAATGCTGGTCTGCTGTCAGGCGCGGTGCTCGGTGGCGCTGCCGCTCTTGCATGGGCCGTGGTCAAGCGGCCACTGCCCTCCTACCGGGAACGGCTGGAGCTGCCCGGGCTGGCTGGCGAGGTGGAGGTGCTGTGGGACGAGTGGGGCGTGCCCCATGTGTACGCGTCTACAGAGGACGACGTGTGGCTGGTGCAGGGCTACCTGCATGCGCAAGACCGGCTGTGGCAAATGGAGTTTCAGCGCCGGATCGCCTCGGGCCGGCTGTCGGAACTGTTCGGCGAGCGCACGTTGGAGACCGACCGGCTGCTGCGCCGCATCGGGTTTCGCCGGGTTGCCGAGGCCGAGGCCAGCGCGCTCGACCCAGGCAGCGCGCGCATGCTGGGGGCGTACTGCGCCGGGGTCAACGCCTTTCTGCGGGCGAATCGCCGGCGCCTCCCCGTAGAGTTCACGCTGCTGCGCCATCAGCCCGAAGCTTGGTCGCCGGTCGATACGTTGGCCTGGGGCAAGCTCATGGCCTGGGGCCTCTCGCTAAACTGGGACCAAGAGATCGCGCGGGAGCGACTCGCGACAGTGATCGATCCCGCGGTGCTGGCCTTCTTGGAGCACCCCTACCCAGCTACCCACCCGACCACAGTGGGGCCACCAGCGAAGGCTCAAGACCCCCGTCCCACGCTGGCGCCCCTGGATGGCGGAGCAAGCAACGCGTGGGCAGTGGCCGGCGCCAAGACCGCCAGCGGCAAGCCCCTGCTGGCCAGCGACCCGCACTTGACCCCGCAGATACCCTCCGCCTGGTACGAGGTTCATCTGACCTGCCCGGCGTTTGAGGTTGCGGGCGTCTCGCTGCCGGGGGCGCCCGCGGTGTTCATCGGGCACAACGGCCGCATCGCCTGGGGCATCACGGCAGCCATGGCCGACACCCAGGACTGTTATGTCGAGGAGTTCAGTGCCGATCGCGCCGCGTGTCGCGTCGGCGCAGGCTGGGCGCCAACGACCGTGGTG
>CAXNDA010000100.1:0-6408 GCA_964200875.1 Chloroflexota bacterium
CGTACGAGATTCGACGCGAGCACCGGGCGCTCCAGGAGCGACTCTCGCCCGTACGAGCGTAGCAAGCAACGGCACAGGAAGAAGGGCAACGGGGGCACGGTAACGTGGCCCCGTTGCCGTGCCGCAACCAGCACCATCGCACGCGCGACACCAGTCACCTACAAAGGCATCACCATGTTCGAGCCACCAGAGTACGCCGTTGTCGAAGGGACCGAGGCAGCGCACCGCGGGTTCTTCCCGACTCTGCGGCGATCACCACTGCCAGCGGGCGCCACCGACCTGCGGGTGCCGGCCGCCCCGGGTGTGGAGATCGGCTGCCGCTTTCACCCAGGGCGTCCCGACGGCGGTAACCTGCTGTTCTTTCACGGCAACGGCGAAACCGTCTACGACTATGACGACATCGCCCGGCTGTTCACCGATCTGGGGCTGAACCTGTTCCTGGCCGACTATCGGGGCTACGGTTCCAGCACCGGCGCCCCTTCGTTCCCCAGCATGCTCGCCGACGCCCACACGATCCTCGCAGCGTTCGAGTCGCTGCTGACTGAGCGTGGCTTGGCGGGCCCCCGGTTCGTGATGGGACGCTCGATGGGTGGACACTCGGCGGTAGAGTTGGCGGCGCACCATCCAGACACGCTCAGCGGTCTGATACTGGAGAGTAGCGCCCCGAACATCAGCAGGTTGCTCGAGTACCTCGAGGAGATTGGGGACCAGGCTGGCGCCGCCACACTGAGCCGGCTTCACAACGCCAAGGTGCAGGCGATAACGCTGCCCATCCTCGCCATCCACGGCGAACGCGATGAACTGATTCCGATAGGCCGGGCGGTCGAGTTCTTTGACCTGCTCACCACGCCGAACAAGCACTTGGAGCGCATCCCCCGGGCCGGCCATAACGACATTCTGTGGGTCGGGACGGACCAGTACTTGCAGGCCGTGCGGGCGTTCACGCAGGCCTAGTCACTGGGCGCTGCCCCCCGCAGGTAGCTAGTGGTGCAACTTACTTGTTGTGGTGTCGTCGACGAGCCGTTCGATCCCCTCTCCCCTCGCGGGAGAGGGCTAGGGAGAGGGGGTTCCTCCGTACTTCACCAGCTCTGGGGTTACCCCTCCCTCTGACTCCCTCCCGCAAGGGGAGGGAGGATCCAGACCTCTCAGGCCTTCAAGGCCGCGTTCGACTCCAGCGGCCCCACGTTACGAGCGTTAGACGACTAGCCACCTAGCCACGGCGAGTTTGCGCACCTTGGGTGATTCGGGCTAGCATACGCCAATACTTCACGCTTGAAGGAGTACAGGATGCTCACAAGGGCTGATAGCGAGTACCTGTGCAGGGTGGGGCCGGGCACACCCATGGGTGAGCTGTTTCGCCGGTTTTGGCTGCCGGCCACGCTGACATGGGAGCTGCCCGAGCCCGATGGCGCGCCGGTCCGGCTGCGGCTTTTGGGCGAGGACTTGGTGCTGTGGCGCGACTTCACCGGCGCGATCGGCGCCATCCGAGACGCTTGCCCGCACCGGGGAGCCTCCATGTTCTTTGGCCGCAATGAGGAATCCGGCCTCCGCTGTGTCTATCACGGCTGGAAGTTCGACACCTCCGGCACTTGCGTCGATATGCCGAACGAGCCGGCAGAGAGCAACTTCAAGCACAAGATCAGGGCAACGGCCTACCCCTGCGCCGAATACGCCGACATCGTGTGGATCTACATGGGGCCGCAGTCTCCTGCGCCGGGACTGCCGCAGCTTGACTGGGGCGACGTGCCCAGCAGCCACCGCTACAGCTCGAAGTGGGACCAGGCTTGCAACTGGGCGCAAGGGCTGGAGGGCAACGTCGATTCCTCGCACGTGGGCTTCTTGCACAAGTGGTTCGACCCGACTGCCTCGCCGGAGGCCGCCAATGCGGGCGCCAGCCGGTTCGAGGACCGATCTCCCGTACTGACCGTCAAGGAGACCGAGTTCGGGTATGTGTACGGCGCTCGCCGCACCACAGCCACCGGCTACTACTGGCGGCTCACGCCGTTCATCTTGCCGTGCTACACCATGGTCCCGGGCCCGGCCTCACCCGGTTACCCACGCCGGGTCGACTACACCGTGCCCATGGACGATGAGCACACCTGGTGGTTTCGCACCATCTACCGCGAGGGCCGCCCGCTGGAGCCGGAACTGGTAGAGAACTACAAGGCGGGCGCTTTCCACTTCCCCCGCATGATCCCGGGCACCTGGCATCCGGTGCCCAATGCGGCGAACGACTACCAGATCGATCGCGAGATGCAGCGCAAGGTGAACTTCACGGGTATCTTCAATGGTCGCGAGCAGGACATGGCGATTGTGGAGACTATGGGCAAGATGTTCGACCGCACCATCGAGCACTTGGGCGCAGCCGACACCGCGATCATCGCGTTCCGGCGCTTGATCATGCGGCTGGCGCGCCAGCTTGAACAGGGCGTCGAACCGTGGGCGCCCAATCACCCCGAGGTGTTTCGCGTTCGCTCGGTGGACTTTCAGGACGGCGAGGGCGACTTGGGCGCCGTCATGGACAGTCACCGCCAGGCGATGATAGCCCCGTTGGCGTAGGTAGATAGCTTCAGGAGAATAGTTCGATGGTTAAGGAGAGAACGATGCATCTCATCAACACACCTGCCTGGCGCGGAACGCTGGCATCCGCAGCAATGGCCCTCTCGCTGGCGGCGTGCAGTGCGCCCACCAGCCCCTCACCGGCACCGGCCGCCGGGAGCGATACCGGTCCCGTCCAGCCGAAGGTGAACCGGGTAGTCGTCGCTGCCGAGCCGCCGGGTATCGAAAGCAACGAGACGCGCAACCTGTCCACCTTCAACCTATGGCAGCTCCGGCCCATCTACGAGCAGCTGATTGGCAACGACGCCGAGACCGGGAAGAACGTGCCGGGCCTGCTTACGGCGTGGACGTTGGAGCCCAACGGCCAATCCTACCGATTGAAGCTGCGGACGGGCGTGAAGTTCCACGCCAGCAACGGCGAGTTCACGGTCAGGGACATCACCACCGCTTGGAGCGAGACCAGCAAAGAGGACTCGCTGGGCGGGCAGAATGCCGTCTCCAAGCCCTTCATTCGAGACTGGGAGCGAGTCAACGACCACGAGGTGCTGATGCACTTGAAGTCGCCCAGCCCGCAGGTGCTGCCGGCGGTGGGCAACGTGCAGATGTTCAGCAGCGCCGACCTGGAGAAGCGCGGCCCCGGCACCATAACCACCGCTCCGAGCGCCGGCACCGGCGTGTATCAGTACGCCACCCGCTCGCAGGGGCAGTTTGTGCGGTTCGAGCGCAACCCCAACCCCCCCTGGTCCGGCCAGACCCCTGACTTCCCAGAGCTGGAGATTCGCTTCATCAAAGAGGCGTCCACCCGGCTGGCCTCGCTGCTGACTGGCGAGGTGCAGGTGACCGACCTGCCCGAGGACCTGAAGAAGGAGGCGATGGCGAAGGGCGACTTCAAGAGCATCGCCGCATTGGCATCCATCACCCGCGTGCTGATTCAGCCCCACGGCGTGTACTACAAAGACCTGAACAACCTTGATGGTGGGATGAAGTTCCCCGATAGCCCGATGGCCGACGCGCGTTTCCGCAAGGCGCTCAGCAAGGCGGTCAACCGTGACGAACTGAACAAGGCCTTCTTTGGCGGGAAGGGCAAGATCAACGTGCGCAGCCACCACCACCCGAGCTGGTATGGCTGGAATCCCGAGTGGGAGAAGCGGTACCAAGACGAGTACGGCTATGACCCGGCGGCGGCGCGCCGGCTGCTGGCCGAGGCTGGGTTCGGCCCCGGCAAACCCGCCACCACCACCATTCTGCTGCTGCAAGAGGCGGGCCTGCCGAATAGCCTCGACGTGCTGGAGGCGATCGCAGGCTATTGGCGAGCCGTCGGCATCGACGTAAAGCTGGAGCCGATGGACGGCACCACCGCCACCCAGCGCTATCGCAACGCCGATTTCGAAAACCACATTCGCATCCGCACGTCGGCCGGCGACCAGTGGACCGGCACCACCAGCTACGACGCCGGCACCAAGACGACGCGGGCAGGCGGCATCGCCATTGTGCCGGCCGACAAGCTACTGAACCAAGCGCTGGACACCATCGATGAGAAGAAGCTGGATGACCTGATGCGCCAGGCGGCGAACATCTGGTTCGACCAGCATGTGGATGTGCCGCTATTCTGGCTTTCGCCGGAGGTGATGGTGAACAGCAGGATCGTGGGTGGCTACGCCTTCCCCGGCAACGTGAGCGGCGGCTGGACCCACCTAGAGAACCTGAAGGCGGCCCGCTAGCATGGACTATCGCGTGATTTCTGCCGACGACCACATTGACCTGCGCTGGCTGCCGGCCGACCTCTGGAGCAGCCGTCTGCCCGCGCACCTGCGCGACCGCGGCCCGCAGGTGCGCGATACCGACAAGGGCACCCTGTGGTTCTGCGACAACGAGGTGTGGGGCACCTGGGGCACCTATACCGCCGCCCAGGGCAGCGGCTCGAAGTGGGCGCTGGAGCGGGGCGGTGTGATGCGGGAGGGCGAGCTGCGCCCCACGGTGCCCGAGATGCGGCTTGAAGACATGGACCGCGACGGCGTGGATGCCACGGTGATGTACGGCCCGACCGACCCGCTGAACGTGGCTGACCCTGAACTGCGGCGGGCGTGCTACCGGGCGTACAACGACTGGCTGCTCGAGTTCTGCTCGGCGAACCCCGACCGCCTACTGGGCGTTGGACACCTCTCGTTGGAGGACCCGGAGTTCGCCCGCGAGGAACTGGAACGGCTGGTGAGGCTGGGCGTCCGCCACGTGAACATCCTGGCGGCGCGGGCCAATCCCCCGGTGTACGATGCCGCCTGGGAGCCCTTCTGGGCATTGGCCGAAGAGACGGGCATACCGGTCGGCTTTCACCTGGCGGTGATTGTGCGGCGCGAGCGGCTGGAGAACGAGGAGAACCAGAATCCGTGGGTGGCCGCCGCGACCCGGGCAGCCGCCCAGCCTCAGGGCTTTCAGCTTATCGCGCCCATCACCGGCCTCATCTTCACCGGAACGCTGGACCGGCACCCCAAGCTCAAGCTGGTCATGGCTGAGGCGGGCCTTGCCTGGGTGCCGAACATGATCCAGGCGCTGGACAACCACTGCGGCCGCCTGAAGGAGGGACGCCGGCTGATCGGCAAGGACGGCGACCCCGTGAACCTGCCGCAGCTGATGCCGAGCGAATACTTTCCGCGCAACATCTGGATCACCTTTGAAGACGACCCCGCGGGTATGAAGATGTTGGGCCTATTGGATGAGAACCGGGTGATGTGGGCGTCCGACTACCCGCACCCCGCCAGTACCTGGCCCTTCTCGCAGCAGGTGATTGAGAACCAGATGCGGGGTGTGCCCGAGGGTGTGCAGCAGAAGATTCTGTCGGGGAACGCCCGCGCGCTTTATGGGTTGTAACAGGCTGCGGTAAAGACGCTGGGAGGCTGACGCCGACTCTGACCAGCGCGCCACCGGGCGACGGTGACATGCCTACGGGGTGTTCGCTGCGCTTATCCCTGGGTTGATTCGGCGCGGCATGGGATAGCGTCACACACGCGCAGCACATCCTCATTTCGCGGAATTTCCCATTGCTGCCAGCCAACATGAGCGAACTGCACAATGCCCTGGGCGTCGATGATATAGAGTGCGGGGCGCTGGCCGAGCGAGATGGCTTCACTCCCCACATCGTACTGACGGTACACATCGCCCGCTGCGTCTAGCAGACAAGGGAAGGGTACCTTGTTATACGCAAAGTACTCCTGCGCTGCCGCTTCTGAGTCCCGCGTCACGGCGAGCACCACTGCGCCAGCGCTGGTGAAGGCGCCATAGTGCTCCGCCAACTGGCGGAGATGCCTGCGGCAGAACGGTCACCTGAAACCGCGCAAGAAAACCAGCACCACGCATGCGCTTCCACGGAAGCTGCTGAGGGCCACTGGCGCGCCCAGCGCCTGAGGAAGCAGGAAATCGGGGGCTACCGTGCCGACCTTAACCCGTTCGGGTACCACTGGCATCATCGCCTCCCTACTATCGGCCACAAGCTGGTGGGCGGTCGCATGTTTTGCGACGTACTAGACCGCCGTTCTGTTCGTTCTGAGCTTGTCGAAGGCTCTAACCCCTGCGGTTGGACAGGCTCAACCGATAGCCAACTGGACGTTGGGCTCAGACACTTACGCCTGGGCTTGGCCCTCGATCGCCAGCCGCTGGAGGATCGCCGTCACCCCGGCCAGGTTGCGGTTGAACTCTGGGTCGGTCACACTCGCCAGCTCGATGAGGCAGCCCCCCATACCCACTCCGCGCATCCAGCCGTTCATGTTGCCCGTGGCGCGGTACGTGAGCGGGCTTCGGCCCCCGCCCCCGCCGGCGGTTGGCCGTGGGTAGCCGCTGGCGTTGGAGTAGATTTCC
>CAXNDA010000101.1:0-6343 GCA_964200875.1 Chloroflexota bacterium
TCCAGTCGCCCCTTGCTCAGTCATTTGTTGCCGCCACCCCGAGGGCGATTGCCACGGTGAGCCGACTAGTCACTGCCTCCGCCATCCGATCCGCCGGCGTCACCGCTGTCTCCACCCGAACTAGCACTTGATCCGAAACCAAGGCCGTCCCAGACCCACGAGCCAACGGCCCCAAGGAATCCCATAACACCGACCTCGTGGAGTCCGCCGCGGCCAGAATCGGTCGCCTGAGCAGCGTGCCTATGCTCCGGCTTCACGCTGCTGCCGTAGCGGGTGTCAGCACCGCCGGGGAGGAACTTGAAGGCCAGCAGGATGAAGAGACCCGCGCCCAACGGCACAGCAAGCCACTCCATTCCAGAACCTACGCTCCGCCGCCGCTCGTGTCGCCACCAATCCCTCCGCCGCTGTGGTCGGAGAGCGAGGCGGCGCCGATGATGACGCCGGCGGTCATCGCGGCGTTCCAGGCTCCGCTATCCAGTTCGGCGGCGCGCTTCTGGTCATCGTCGAGGGGCGGCAGGCCATCGCTGCGCATGAGTTTGAACACCAGGATGATGAGTCCGACTGCTAGGGCTGGGAATATCCATTCCATGCTGGCACCTCGCCTTTCACGCGGGCACTAAGGGCACTCTACTCGCTCGATCCCCAGAGTTCGCCACCGGGCGAGCCGCCGCCTTTGGCGAGATCGTTGACGGTGGCGTCCAGCGCGTCGCGCATCTCGGGGCTCATCGACGGGTCGTCGCTGTCACGCATGCGGCGCATGTAACCGGCCATATCGCCGTCGGAGGCGGTGCTGGGATCAGGGGCTGCGCCGCCGGCACGGATAAGGGCAGGGCGCGACATGAGGCGGGACATGCTTTGCCCCTGGCAGCGCGGGCACACGGGGTGCAACTCCGCTGTAAAGCTGCGGGCCAGGTGGTTCGAGACCGCCCCACAGCCACCGCATTTGTACTCGTAGATCGGCATCGACGCTCCCGCAGGTTGCTGCCCAAATTGTAGCACCGGTGCCCCAACCATTGCCCACGCTTGCGCCGCCTGCCTGCCGCCGCGTATGCTCGCAGCACGCCATGCTGGACATCCCCGGGCTCGCCGCCCTTCACCACCGTAATTTCCGCCTGCTTTGGTTCGGCCAGCTCGCTTCGGGCCTGGGCGCCAACATGCAGGCCATCGCCATCGGTTGGCACATCTACCAGATGACCGACTCCGCCCTGGCGCTGGGATTCGCAGCCTTCTTCCGGGCTGTGCCGTTCATGACGCTCTCGTTGCTGGGCGGCGCCTTCGCCGACAGCATGGACCGCCGGCGTCTGCTGATGGTGACCCAGGGGATCCAGATGGCGGTTTCGGTTGCGCTGGCGGCAGCGACGGTGGCGGGCATCGAGAGCCCTTGGATCATCTACGCCGTTGCGCTGGCGGGCGGGGTGCTGCAGGCCTTCGACGGGCCGGCGCGGCAGGCACTGGTGCCCAGCCTGGTGCCGCGGGAGACGCTGGCCAACGCACTGACCTTGAACACCCTGGCGCGGCAAGCGGCGACGATTGTGGGGCCGGGCTTGGGTGGGGTGGCCATCGCCGTGCTGGGCGTGGGCCCAACGTACCTGGTGAATGCCATCGGGGCCATTGTGGTGGTGCTGGCGTTGGTGCAGATGCACGGGGTCGCGGTCAAACCGGCCCCCTCCACCGGAAGCAACCTGCAGCGCATTGGTGATGGGCTCACGTTCGCTTGGAGCGAGCCCCTGGTCTTGCTGCCGCTGGCCATCGACTTCCTGACTCGCGCACTGGGGTCGCCACGGGGACTGCTGCCGGTGTATGCACGCGACATCTTTGGGGTGGGGCCAGAAGGGCTGGGCTGGCTGGCGGCAGCGGCGGCGGTTGGTGCGGTAGCAGGCGGGTTCTGGCTGGGATCGCTGCGGCGCACGCGCTGGCCGATTGTCCTGATGCTCTCGGCATACATGTTCGAGGGCATCACCAACGCCGGGTTCGGCGTGTCGCCGAACATCGTGATTGGATGGGTCATGCTGTGCTTGGGGGGAATCTGCAACGTGGGCGGCGAGGTGCTGTTCGCCACCATTGTGCAGTTGCGGACGCCGGATCACCTGCGTGGGCGCACCACGGCGCTCACCGGCATGTTCGCGTCGGGGGGACCGCAGCTCGGGCAGTTCCAGATTGGCGTGCTGGCCGAGGCAGTGGGGCCGACGACCGCCGTGGTGTTCAACGGGCTGGTCGCGGCGGGCGTGGTGCTGGTTATCGCACTGTTGCCGGGCCTGCGGGAGCGGCTGTTCACCCGCGAACTGACCGACTTGTCGGTGGACCGGGACACGGCAAGAACTGGCGGATAGACGGACGCCAGGCCATGGTGACCGTTCAAGGGCCCTGGCGCTGGGCCGCCGGTCAGTTAGTCGGTCACCACGTTGCGGATGACCTCGATGCGCTGCAGCCCGCCGGAGGGTGTGAACTGCACCGAGACGACGTCGACGCGTAGGCTCTCGGGGAGTTCTGGGTGATCGGCAGCGTACTCCTCGGCCAGCGCCGATAGGCGTTCTGCCTTGGCCCCCACCACCGACTCGGCGGGCGTGCCATGCGCAGCCCCGCGCCGGGTACGCACCTCAATGAACACCAGGCAGCCGTCTTCCACCGCGATCAGGTCGATCTCGCCGGTGCGGGTACGGTGGTTGGCGGCGACGATGCGGTACCCCAGCGCCTCCAAGTGCTGGCGCGCCAGCCGTTCACCGAGTGCCCCGAGCGAACGCCGCTGATCGGCCACGGCTACTCCAGTCCCGGCATTCTCGCCTGCCCGGAGACGGCGATTGGTGCGAACGACATGCGGTGCACCGGCGACGGCCCGAGGTCGCGCAATGCGGCCAAGTGTTGGGCGGTGGCATACCCCTTGTGCTGGGCAAAACCCCAACCGGGGTGTGCGTCCTCCAGTTCGGTCATGATGCGGTCGCGATGTACCTTGGCGATGATGGAGGCGGCCGCGATGGACCGCACGGTGCGGTCGCCCTTGATGATAGACCGCTGATGGATGTTGAGGCCGACCCACTCCCGCCCGTCGAGCAAGAGGCAGTCGGGGCGAACCGCGCACTGCTGGAGCGCAAGCGTCAGCGCTCGCCGGTTGGCCTTGGTGATGCCCAAGCCGTCGATATCCTGCGGCGACACCACGCCGATGCCCCAAGCCACCGCCTCGCTCAGGATGCAGGCGGCCAAGCGCTCTCGTTGGAGGGCGGTCAGCAGCTTGCTGTCGCGCAGGTCGGCGAACCATGGCCGATCCGCGTCCGGCTGATATAGGACCACGGCAGCGGCGACCACGGGGCCAGCGATCGGTCCCCGGCCCACTTCGTCCAGACCAGCTACGCAGCGATAACCCTCGGCCCACGATGCGGTCTCTGCCTCGAAGGTGGGCGCGGCGCGCTTCCCGGAACTGTTGGCCTTGGGCTTGCCGCGTGCCATCAAGGACTCAGGGAGTCTTGAACAAGTGGGCAGGCGTCCAGCCGACCGGCGTGCCGTCGCCCTGCACGCGTGGCCGCACCCGCCAGTAATAGACAGCCCGGCTCTCAAGTGGCGCGGAGCTTGGCACGGCGTAGCTGTTGGCCGGCGTGCTGATGCCTCCATGCACAAGGTTCTGGTAGACCGAAGCGGTGGCCTTCGCTGGATCAGTCTCGAAACCCGGGTCGCGGCTTATCTGCACTTCCCAGTAGAAGAGCTGAGCGCTGGCGCTGGACCATCGCACCGCGGGCGTGACGCTGGACACCGTGGCGCCGTCGGCGGGCGAGACCAGCGTCACGCCCGAGGAGCTGGGTGACGGCGTACGGAACACGGCCCCTTCGGACCACGGGCCCCACGACGGGTCGGACTCGGGGGCGAAGGCGCTGCTCGAGGTCGTGCGGACTCGCCAGGTGTAGCCCATGCCGGGCAGCACGCCGAACCAATCGGGCGGGGCGGGAATCGCGAAACTCTGGGTAGCCGCAACGATGAGGTTCAGGCCGGGGCCGTCGTTCTTGGCGGGTACCACCTGCAGGTGGACCTGTGTGGCGCCGGCGGGGTTCTCCCAGTTCAGTGTTGGGCCAAGGGTTGGCAAGACGACGCCATCCGCAGGGCTGACCGCCAGTGGCTGGTTCGGCAGGCGTACGCCGAGCTTGGGCATCGCAGCCAGGGCGGTGTAGGCGGGGAGCGGTGATCCGTCGCTACGCAGAATCGCGAAATAGCGCACCTGCTCGCACACCGGGCGGAAGGTGTCCAGCGACATGTCGAGGTTGAACAGGAACATCGGGCCCATCCACGGCCAGTTTGCCGCAGCGTACTGATACGAGTTCACCAGTTGTGCCGCCTGGAACTCGGCTGAGACCTTGAGGCGGTTGAAGTGGCTCCCGAAGTCACAGCCCTGACCCAGTACCGCAGGATCGAGGAACCAGCCGAACTCGGTTGCCCACACAGGCTTATCGACACGAGCCTCGGCCAAGACAATGGCATGCTGTTCTTCGGCGCGCCGGAAGTAGGTGCCAACGTCATTGCGGGCGACGGATGGGGGCGTGTCGGCGCTGTAGGGACCGCCGTAGGGGTGACTGCCGATGGCGTCGAAGTAGGCGGCGTAGCCGTCACTCGGGTCCCTGTCTTGGTTGGGGTCCACCAGCTTCGAGAGGTAGTAGAGGTCGCCCAGGTAGGGGCCGCTGGTGCCGTCGCCCGCGGTGGAAAGGCCGCCGGTGATGACCACAGCCGCGGGATCGGCGAGCTTCACCCGTGGGTACAGCGCCCTCAGCATCTCGCCAAAGCGAATCGGGTCGGGGTTGATGAGCCCCCACTCGTAGTCAAGGTTGGGTTCGTTCCAGATCTCGTAACCGCCCACTTTGCCCTTGTAACGAGTGGCGAGGGCACCCATGAAGTTGGCGAGGTCGCCGTCGTTGGCGGGCGGAGCGTTGCGGAAGCCGGGCTTGCTGGAGGCCCAGTCCGGCGTGTCGTCGACGCGGATCATGATTTTCAGGCCTTTAGCCCGAGCACGATCGACCCGTCCGTCGAGGTCGCGCCAGTCGTATGCGCCGCGAGCCGGCTCGTACTGCTTCCAGGGAGCGGTGAGCTTGATCCAGTTGAAGCCCATGCCGGTGATGAGGTCGAGACGGCCCTCCCCACCGTTCACGCCATAGCCGATGCGGGTGGTGGCGGCGGCGACGCCACTCACCGACGAATCGCCTTCCGCCAAGCCCGCAACGAGCAGGGCCAGCACGAGGGCGGCGAGCTTGGTGATCACGCGCATGGAGACTCCTGGTGTGGCGAAGCCCGCTGGTTGAGCGGGCAGTAGGTTCAGGTCAGCAGGGCGTCGAGGTCCCCGGCTTTCGGTTGCACCACAATCTGACCATCGGCCACCAGCAGCGGCCGGCGCAGCAGACGGGGCTCTTTCACTATCCACTCCAGCATTTCGGCGTCCGTCATCGTGGCCGGGTCGAGCCCGAGCTTCTTGACGCTGGGACTCTTGGCCGCGAAGACGCCCTTGACCGGGCGGTCGCCCAGCAACTGCTTCAGTTCATCGACAGTGAACTTCTGCTTGAAGAAGTCACGTTCATCGAACACTACCGCTCTCTCCGAGAGCGCCTGCCGGGTGACCCGGCACTGCTGTCAGCTTGACCACCAGTAGTAGGTGAGTGACTTCGGCATGTACGGTCTCCGTAAACTGATTTTAGGTCAGGCAGCGCCGCGTTCGGCTACCACGATGAAGCCATGCTGCCGGAGCAGCGCAGCGACCTCGGCTGCTAGCGGCAATCCAGCTACCTCCACTCCACTCTTGGTGCCCAGGACCTCAATCCCGATTGGGGTGCCATCCTGGGCATAATCCACCATCCGGTCAGAAGCAAGGCTGGGCAACTCCTCGGTCTTCGCGACCCGCCGACGGCGCCCCAGGTAGACATAGATGGCATCAGCTGATGGGTCGTAAGTCAGTTTCATCGAACTACCACCGTTCTGACCAAGATGTGGTCGGAGTGACGCTCCAAGATGACATCGATTGTCCGGCTCACAACTCGTGCACGCCAGCACTCGCCGATTCTATCGCGGCTCCAACGAACAAATCGTCCGTTTTCGATCACGAAGCGCACGTGCTCTTCACGAACTCGGCGCTCGGTCATCCGTGTCCGAGCATGGGGATGGAACCTGAGGTCCATGCGCCAATCTAGACGGCGGCGGGCTCCTTCTCAAGGTAGAAGTTGTTGGCATAGAGGTCGGCCACCTTCGCCATATCCTCGGCGGTCAGGTCGGGCAGGCCGGGCGCGGCGGCGAACTCCAGCAGTTGCTCTTCGCCATAGATGTTCGGGAGCGTCGTAATGACCAACGGGTCGGCAAGCAGCCACTTGAGCGCCGCTTGGCC
>CAXNDA010000102.1:0-6322 GCA_964200875.1 Chloroflexota bacterium
CGCCGCCCTGGACGCTTGGAAACCGCCGGGTTCTCGGAAGTCATCCCGCGAACGCGCTGCGTTTTCAGCAATGGAGCCACGAATGCGGTCACACACGCTATAGGCTCGAATCCCGTGCTCGTTCTTGCCCGTACTGCCACACCTGCCCCCATCAGGACTCCCCCTGCCGGCCAGTGTCCATCGGTGCGGTGGAGCGGTGCTGCCTTGCGTTGGCCCGCAGGTTCTCGAGGCCAACTCACCAATACTGAGCACTTACCCGCCCTGTGAAGCCGGTGGACAAATATCCGGTACCGTGTAAACTGCAGGTATGTTCAAGGTCGATCCTGCAGCCAGCCCCGCGCCGCCGGAGGCCGCCCTCCAGGCCGCCTGGGCAGCGCTGCGGGGGCCCGACGCGGTGGTGACCACGGCCGAGGGAGAGCGGCTCGCCATCCTGTTCCCGGGGCTGCCCAACCCAGGGGCCGGTCCCGACTTCCACGGGGCCGTTATCGCGACGGAACGGGGACGCGTCGTGCGGGGTGACGTCGAAGTGCACCGCACCGAAGCGGGCTGGCGCGAGCACCGGCATCACCAGGATGCCCGCTATGACGCCGTGATACTGCACATCGTGTCCGGGCCCGGTGGCGCCAGCGTGACCGAACTGCCCGGCGGCCGGCGGGTGCCGGTCGCCTGCCTGCCCGCCACGGCGCAACCCGAACCGGCCGGCGTGCACCCTTGCACCGGATGCGGCGGCGGCGGGGAGCCGCTGGCGCTGGTGCGACGCCTCGGTGACCTCGGACGGCAGCGGCTGCGGATCAAGGCCCAGCGGTGGCAGCAGAAGCTGGAGCGCGACCCCGACCAGCAACTCGCCCTGGCCTGCCTCGACCTGCTGGGCGCCCCGCGCAATCGTGAAGCGATGCGGCAGGTCGGCCTGGCCGCCGGGGCCGGCTGGCAAGCAACGGCTGTCACCCTACCGGAGCGGCAGGCGCGCCTGCTCGCAGCAGCCGGGCTGTCGCACTCGAGGCTCGCGCCGGGGCCAGCCGGCCACCATCCCGAAGAGCCTACGAGTGCCCCCGATAACCCGGTGCGCTGGGATATGAGTGGCTGCCGGCCCGCGGCCCACCCGGCACGGCGGCTGTTGGGCGCCGCCGTATGGTACCAGCGCTGGGCCGAGGCCGGCGGCCCCGCGCAGTGGCTGCTGAGCCAGCGGGCCGAGCCGCGCACGCTCATCGCTGCCTTCACCGTCACCGGAGAACAGGCCGGCCTGAGCGGCCCTGCGCCGGTGGGCAGCGCCCGGGCGGCGGCGGTCACGGTGAACGTCGCCTATCCCTTCCTGCTGGCCCATGCCGAACGCGGCGGCGACACGCTGCGCGCCGGCGCGATCCGGCAGGCTTGGGATACCACCAGAGCCTTGGAGCCCGATGGCGTGGTGCGCTCCCTAACGGCGGCGCTGGAGCTGGGTGGTTTGACGCTCAACGCCTGCCAGCAGCAGGGTCTGCACCACCTGCACCAATGGTGCTGCCTACGAGGCCGTCAGCAACGCTGCCTGCTACGGGCGTAAGCCGGTTATCAGATCGGTAGGGCGGTCAAGGGCAGATTGGGCGCCACATCCAGATCCAGCGATCCACGGTCACCGGCGTGGAAACGGAAGTACCCGGCAGCGGCGATCATGGCGCCGTTGTCGGTGCAGAGCGCCACTGGGGCGACCCGCACCGGCACCGGGGCTCGTTCAGCCAGCACTTCCCGCAGCATGAGATTCGCCGCCACGCCCCCGCCCAGCAGCACCGAACGGGCGCCGTGTTCTGCGACTGCCGCGACGGTCTTTGCTACCAGCACCTCGATCACTGCCCCCTGAAATGCCGCCGCGATTTCAGCAACGGGCGCCGGTTCGCCCTCCCGCTCCAAGCGTTGCAGCAAGTGGAGCGTGGCGGTTTTCAGTCCGCTGAAGCTGAAGTCGGCGGTGCCGGGCAACCAGGCGCGCGGGAGCTGGAAAGAGCGCGGTGACGCGCCCAGGGCGGCGGCCGCCCGCTGGATGGCCGGCCCGCCGGGGAAGCCCAACCCCAACAACCGCGCCACCTTGTCGAAAGCCTCGCCCGCCGCATCATCCAGGGTGCCGCCCAAGCGTTGGTAGGTACCGTGGCCCGATGCCAAGAACAGCGCGGTGTGGCCCCCGGAAACGATGAGTGCAACGGCAGGGAACTCTGGCTCCGGCGCATCCAGCCAGTTGGCGTAGAGGTGGCCCTCCAGGTGATTCACCGGCACCAGCGGGAGGCCCAGCGCGTAGCTCAAGCCTTTGGCGTAGCTGAGGCCCGTCAGGAGCGATCCCGCCAGCCCCGGCCCATGGGTGACGGCGATAGCATCGATCTGTTCCCAATCGGTGCCCGCGCGCTCGAGCGCCGTCCGGATGGTGGCGGGCAGCGCCAGCAGGTGTTCGCGCGCCGCCACCTCGGGCACGATGCCCCCGTATTGGGCGTGCAGGTGCTCTTGCGACGAGATGACGTTGGAGAGCAGGTGACGGCCGTCTTCCACCACGCCTGCGGCCGTCTCGTCGCAGGAGGTCTCGATACCAATAATGCGCACGGTTACCCCCCGGGAATGCCGGCGGCGTGGAGCTGCCGGTCGCTGACGAGATAGAGCGTGTTCCGCTCGCGATCGACCCACAGATCGTGGATGGTAGGCAGTTCGCCGATAGGATACTGTCGCAGAAACTTTCCGGTGGCCTTCTGGAACTCGATGACTCGCTTGTTACCTTGGTCAAGCACGAACAGCGAGGCTTGCTCGGGCGTGGTGGTTACTGCGACGGGGTTGAGCATGGGCTTGTCTAAGCCGTCCTGGCCGAAGGGCAGAATCCTGCCGCCGCTGACTTTGAGCACCCGTCCATCCCGGACCAGCACGTAGAAGTCCCCGTCGACCACCATATCGACTGCGTCGCGCAAATCGAGCGCTGGGACTGCGGACTGCCGGTTGCTATCGAAGCCGCTATCCGTCGGGGCATAACGCCAGACCTGGCTCGCCTTGGGGTCCAACACGTAGAGAATGCCGTTGTAGCCGAACATGCCGGCAACGCTCTCCCACTCGGCGGCGCCGCGCAGCGCCAGTTGGCGCGGCTCTGCGTTGGGCGCCAGTTCCAGCAGGCCGCGTCCTTCGTCCAGCGACAACAGGCTGTCACGAGGCCAGGCGCCGGCCCGGGGCAGCCAGGTCAGGTGGCCCAGGTTGCGACGGCCCCGGGCGGCCGATTGCGCGAAGGTGCTCACGGGGCGCTGCCCATCGCCCTGCTGGGTCGCGGGGCCCACCAGCAGCACGCGATCCGACGCCCGATCCAGCACCATCAGACCGCTCGGTGTCGCCACCAGATCTCGCGTCAGCACGTTGCCACCCGTCACCTGACCAAAGTCTGCCACTACCCGCAAGTCGGTCAGCCGGACGATCGCGTCGAGGTCGGTGAGGCCTTTACGGACGCGCGCGAGCCCCGTCGTAGCTTCCGGCTGGCCGGGCGTCCGCTGCAGCAGGCTCTGTAATTGCGAGCCGGCCTCGGTGAGCAGTTCACGTTTGCGGCCGGCCGAATCTGCCGCTCCGGCCTGCCCCTCAAGGGTCGCGATCTTCTGCAGTGCCGCCACCGTTTGCTGGCGCGATGACTCCCCCATTTGCTCCAGCACCGCTTGCGCGCCGAGTACCAGCGCGGCCAGCACCATCAATCCCACAACGGCGGCAATTGCCTGGGGGGGAATCAGGCCGGCGAGCGGGTTCGGCACCTTGATCGGCGGCGGGCGCAGGGATATCGCGACCCGCCGCCCGGTCGCCTCCACCGCGGGAGCGTCGAAATCGGCGGGCGGCTCGACGGCTGGCCGGCGCTGCTCGCTGGAGCGCAATGCCGCGCCGTAGCGCACCGGCGCTCGCTCGCGCACCACGGCCCCCGGCAGTTCCATCACCAGAGCGCCCAGTGAGCGCCGGCCGTGGTGGAACTTGTAGAGCGCCACCATGCCCGCCTCGGGGCCATCCTGGAACGGCGGCACCAACGACGCGTCGCAGGCGGCGGCGCCGGCGCCGGCCAGCATGACCAAGCGCTGACCGAGCTGCAGCCGTACCCGCCGTACCATCAATTGCGGCGGCCGGGGGCCACCGAGGTACTCGGGCTGCCCGCCACCCGGCGGCGCCGTCAGTTCATGACCACCCTGGGCATCGATGAGATGCGCCGATGCGCCGCCGGCCTGGGTGAGATAGACATCCTCTCCGTGGGCGTAGGCAATGGCAATGCCCATGGTGACCCGGTGCTCGGGGAGCGAGGCGCGGTTGTCGGCCGCCAGCCCCTGATGTACCCCTTTGAGACCATCGAGCAGGCGGCGCGAGACCGAGAGGTTACCGCGCTGGAAGATCTGCTCCAGATAATCGAGCGCGTTGTCGCAGACGCCGGCGCCGTCCAGCCCGTGAGCTTCGGCCACCAGCAGTAAACAGTCGCCGCCGGCGCCCGGTAGGGTCGTCACACGCGCGAAGGGGCCCTCCTCGGATGGAGCGCCGTTGTGAATGTTCAGCTGAATGGTACTAGGCGCGGGCAACCAGCATCCTGGGCCGGCCACATGGGCCGGTTTGACTGCGTTCGGGCAACGCCGGGAGGCGGCACCCGTATTATACAAACACCGGTCCCGAAACGGGCGGAAGGTAAGAGTTCAGCCTTGAGACCTGCGGGCTAAAGCCACGCAGCATCACCGCACCGCACTGAAAGGTGTCGCCTCGGTAGGGAGTTCTGAGGGGACGGCGAGTCCCCTCAGGCAGGGGTGTGGGGTGCTTGTCCTGAGCCTGTCGAAGGGCCCCCACATCCTCCATGTTTACGAGGGTGGGCGGGCGGGAGAAGCGAAGCCACTCGTAGCCGCGGTTCGACCGTGGTGCGACGAGCCCGACACCCGAAGACTGAACCTTACCGGCTGGGGCTAGGCCTTGACCAATGAGATCGCCGCTTGCTCGATGAACTGCAGCAGCAGGATGGCTGCCAACGGCGAGAAGTCTATGCCCCCCATGGTCGGCAAGACGCGCCGGATGGGGCCCAGGACTGGTTCGGTGACCTGGAACAGAATCTCCACCAACGGATTCTCGCGCTTGACGTTGGGAAACCACGACAACAGCGATCGAATAACGATGGCGATGGTGAGTACCGTGGAGAGCAGGCTGACGAATTGGATGAAGTAGTTGGTGGCGTTCACGCGTGTTGATCCCTACCAAGGGCAATGGATTTTTCGTAGGCTGCCTGGACGGCGCCGATAACGGCCGCAGGAAAGGCGTGCTGCTGCAGCGCCAGCAACGCCTCGGTGGTGGTACCGCCGGGAGACGTGACCATGTTGCGGAGCACGGCCGGGTGCAGCCCAGTCTGCTTGGCATAGGCCGCCGACCCGGCCACCGTTTGCAGCGCCAGGCGCTCGGCCACGTCGCGCGGCAGCCCGATGTGGACTCCGGCGTCGATCAACGCCTCGATAAACAGGAACACGTAGGCGGGGCCACTGCCGTTGATCGCCGTCGCCATATCGATGTAGCGCTCTCCGGCGACGTAGAGCTCATCGCCGACGGCCGCAAGGATCTGCTGCACGGTGGCTCGCTGCGCCTCGCTGACGTGTGGCTCGGCGGTCCAGACACTCATGCCCTGTCCGGTCTGGGCGGGGGTGTTGGGCATAACCCGCACCACGGCGTGATGGTTGAGGCCCTGTGTCAGCGTCTTCAGCGTCACGCCCGCCGCAATCGAAACCACCAGTTGGTTGGCTTGGAGCTTGCCGTCGCAGGCCGCGAACACGTCGCTCATGTTCTGGGGTTTGACCGCAAGGAGAATCGTATCGGCACCGGAAGTAGCTTCTGCGATATCAGGCGTACAGGCGAAGCCGTAGCCGGCGGTGAGCGCGTCCCGGCGCGGGCCGCTTACCTCGGCCACCCGCACCTGCGCCGCGGTCGTGATGCCGAGGTCCAGCAGGCGTCTGACGATTGCCTCGCCCATGACGCCGCCGCCCACCAGCGCCAGCGTGCCGATGCCGTCGCTCATGCCTCTACCCTTCTGGCGCGTGCGCCGAAGATGGCCCTGCCCAGACGCACCATGGTCGCGCCCTCCTGAATGGCCACCTCGAAATCATTGGTCATGCCCATAGAAAGCTCGGCCAGCCCGTGGGCGTGCGCCAGCTCCCGCAGTGCCCGGAACACGGGGCGCACCTGCTCAGCCTCGGCCGCTTCAGGCGCCACGGTCATCAGGCCCCGCAGGTCGATGCCCGGCAACAGCCGCGCCTGCGCCACCGCGTGGGGGACCTCATCGAGGCTGAATCCGAACTTGGTGGCCTCAGCCGCGACGTTCACCTCCAGCAGAATCGGCATCCTG
>CAXNDA010000103.1:0-6276 GCA_964200875.1 Chloroflexota bacterium
GGCGGTCCAGGAAGTAGTGGAGGAAGCCCTCGCCGGAGTTGTTGTCGAAAGCTTCTACGAGCCGTGCCATATCGGGTTTGAAGGTAGGTTCAGTCATAACGCACCGTCGAATGGGCGCCCTTGGGACGCTGTCTGTTACTTCACTTTTACCAAAGCCAGGCTTGCTAGTGCAAGTGCCACCGATAAGAGTACGTACTCAGACTTCGGGTGCTGGGGACGTTTCTCCCGTGTCATGCCGACGCAAGGAGGCGTTCCTTCGTTCCCGAGTAGTGGCAACTACCCGGCGCTAAGGGATTCCTCGCGCGGCTCGGAATGACATCCTCCGCTCAGGTCTGAGCTCTTACCGATAGGAAGGGGCGCACATAGTGCGCCCCTTCCCCGTCGAACCAAGGCCTCGCTTAGTCGTGCAGCTTGCGGACTACCACCGCCCACTCGTCGTCGTTGATGGGCTGTACGCCGACGACTTCCTGGCCCTCGTTCTTGAAGGAGCGCGGGCAGTTGTCAACGGCCGGCAGGTGGTCCAGGATCAGGCGGAGGGTCTGGCCCACCTCCATCTCCTCGAGTTGCAGCTTGGACTTGACGAAGGTGTAGGGGCACACCTCGCCCCGCAGGTCGATGTCTTCGTCGATGCTCAGGTCGGTGGGTACGGGAATCACGGTCAGGTCGAGTTCAGCCATGGTGGAACCTCCTAGATGTCTGGTGTTTACTTTTCGGCCGGCAGGCTGGGGTCGTTGCCCCACTCGCCCCACGAGCCGGTGTAGTTGCTGACGTTATCATAGCCCAGCAGGCGCAGCACGTAGTAGCTGTGCGCCGCCCGCACCCCGCCCTGGCAGTAAGTGATCACCGTCTTGTCCGGCGAAAGGCCGACGGCGTCGTACAGCTCGGTCAGTTCTTTGTCGGTCTTGAAGGCCGGGATGTTCATGCCGCCCAGTGTCTGCTCCCAGTTCACGTTCTTGGCGCCGGGAATGTGGCCGCCGCGCGCCGAATGGGCTTCTGCGCCCGAGTACTCGGCCGGACTGCGAACGTCGAGGAGGGCGGCCGACTTCGATTCGATGGCCGCTTTCACGTCCTCGCGGGTGGCCAGCCGGTTGCGCTGCAGCGTGGGGATGTAGGCCGACGCTTGCACCTGCGTGGCCTCGCGCGAGATCTCGCGGTTTTCAGCCAGCCAGCGCGTGATGCCACCGTCGAGGATGCCGACTTTCTGGTGACCGTACAGCTCCAGCACCCAGAACAGCCGTGAGGCCATGAGGCTGGGGCCGTCGTCGTAGATGACAATAATGTCATCGTTGGTCAAGCCGGCATTGCCGAACACCTGCGCGATGCGTTCCGCCGGGTGTGGCATCGAGCGCACCGGGCTGGTCGGGTCGTCGAGCCGCGCAACGGGCAGGTTGAAGGCGCCGGGGATGTGGGCCTCGGCATAGCGCTGGGCGCCGCGGGCGTCGACTACTTTGACGCTGGGGTTGCTCTGGTTTGCGGCCAGCCAGTCGGTGCTGATCAGCAGGTCGATATTGGGATAGCTTGGCACAGCGTGCTCCTAGAGACGGTTAGCTTTTCTTTACCAGGGTCAGTTTCCACTCGGGAGAGCCCGTCTCTTCGACGGTGAGGTCCCAGCCGAGGCGGGCGCATTGCGTCGGGATGGTGTCGAGGGCCGGAGCGTAGTCGATCAGCACCTCGATGATCGCATCTCCGTCAGCCTTCTTCATGGCGGCGACTGCCTGCATTAAGGGGACGGGGCAAACCTCCCCCCTGGCGTCTACCTCAATCACGTTCTTCGTAGTCATCGCAAACCTCCCGAGCGAGTCTAATTCGTCCGTGTGTCTGTTCGTTTACGAGCTGGGAGAAACACTGGCGCCGCCGGGTGGTTCGACAAGCTCACCACGAACGGATTAGGCGGGCCTACCACCAGATCTTGTTGTCCAAACCTTCAGTTTCCTTCACCGAAGGATCGCTCCAGAGACCGGTGCTCAGATACTTCCAGCCGGCGTCTGCCAGCAGGCATACAATGTGGCCGCTCTCCATGCGCTGGGCTTGCCGCATGGCGCCGTAGACCACGGAACCGGCGGAGATCCCGGCGAAGATGCCCTCCCGATCCATGAGAATGGAGGTCATGGCGAAGGCCTCTTTGCTGGCGACGAGAATCTTCCCGTCGAGCAAGCTGACGTCCATGATCGGCGGAATGAATCCATCGTCCAGGCTGCGGAGCCCCTGCACCAGATCGCCGGGATGCGGCACGACGGCGATGAGCTTCAGGTTCGGGTTGTGTTCCTTGAGGCGGCGGCCGTTGCCCATCAAGGTGCCGCCGGTGCCTTGCCCCGCCATGAACACATCGACTTCCGGCAGATCACGGATGATTTCGGCCGCCGTGGTCTCATAGTGAGCGCGTGGGTTGGCCTCGTTACCGTACTGGTACGGCATGAAGTACTCCGGGTGCTGCGCGTGAATCTCTTGGGCCATCTTGATGGAACCGTTGCTGCCCAAGTCGCCCGGCGAGAGGATGACCTCCGCCCCGTACGCCTCCAGTATCTGGCGCCGCTCAATGCTGACACTCTCGGGCATCACCGTCTTCACCGGGTAGCCCTTGTAGTGGCCGATCATAGCCAGCGATATGCCGGTGTTGCCGCTGGTGGGCTCCAGGATGGTCTGTCCCGGCTTCAGCGCGCCGGACTTCTCCGCATCGTCGATCATGTACTTCGCGATGCGGTCCTTCACGCTGCCGGTGGGGTTGTTGCCCTCCAGCTTGGCGTAGATGTGCACGTTGGGATTGGGCGTGAGGCGGGGCAACTCCACCAAGGGAGTGTTGCCGATCGCCTCGAGAATGTTGCCGTAGCGCATGGATTTCCTTTGAAGGCCGCGTCGGGCGGCGGGTTACCGGCTGCCGCCCGCCAGAGCCGGCAGAATCGACACCACGTCGCCATCGGCCAGCGGGGTGTTCAACTGGCCGAGGTACCGGATGTCCTCGTCGTTCTTGTAGATGTTCACGAACCGGTGCAACTGGCCCTCGCCGTTGAGCACCTGCTCCTTGAATCCTGGGTAGTTGCCCTCAAGGTTATCCAACAAGCCTTGCACGGTGCTGCCGGCGCCTTCCACCGACTTGGCTCCGCCCACCACCCGCTGCAGCACCGCCGTAACGCGTACCTGAACCGCCATGAATCCCTCCGTGACATAGGGGGAGGACTGCGCCTCCCCCTCGTCGTACCTTCGTTTTGTGAATCCGGGAGGGGTTCCCTGCGGAACTTCGACCCTCCCGTAGCCCCTCCCTTCCAGGGAGGGGAATGACTGGGGCGCTAGTGCGCGAGCGCCGCGGTGGCTGCCGCCAGCGGCGAGGTGATGCCGTTGCAGAACTCCTCATAGTCGATGAGGTCGGTCTGCGTGGGGTTGTCACCGCACACCGGGCACTCGGGGTCGCGCCGGATCTTCAGCTTTTGGAAGTCCATCGACAGGGCGTCGAACAACAGCAGCTTGCCCTGCAGTGACTCGCCGAGGCCCAGGATCAGCTTGATGGTCTCGATGGCCTGGATGCAGCCGACGATACCTGGCAACACGCCCAGCACGCCACCCTCGGCGCAACTCGGCACCATGCCGGGAGGGGGCGGCGCCGGATACAGGCAGCGGTAGCAGCCCTTGCCGGGCAGGTATACCGTGGCCTGACCTTCGAAAAACAGGATGCTGCCATCCACCATGGGCTTGTTCATCAACACGCAGGCGTCGTTGACCAAGTACCGGGTGGGGAAGTTATCGCATCCGTTGATGATGATGTCGTAGGGCTCAAAGATCTCGAAGATGTTGTCCGAGGTCAGCCAGGTCTGGTGCTGCACCACGTTCACATCGGGGTTCAAGTCGTGAATGCGCTCGGCGCCCGACTGCACCTTGGGCTTGCCCACATCGTCGGTATCGTGCAGCAGCTGACGCTGCAGGTTACTCAAGTCCACGGTATCGGCATCGATGAGGCCAAGCGTGCCCACGCCCGCGGCGGCCAGATACATCGCCGTGGGCGAGCCGAGCCCCCCGGCGCCTACCAGCGCAACCTTGGCGTTCAGCAGCTTGCGCTGGCCCTTACCGCCGACTTGCGGCATCACGATATGGCGGCTGTACCGCAGAATCTGGTCCTCGGTCCACGTGGGGGCGCCACCGGACATGGCCGGCAGAATGGAGACTTCGTCACCATCGACGACGGGCGTGTCATCGCCCTGCAAGGTGCCGATGTCGCGGCTGTTCACGAAAACGGCGACATGGTCGGCTACCTTGCCGGTGACATCGAAGACGAGGCCCTTCACCGACGGGTAGGTGCGGCCCAGATCGGCCAGCACTTCCCTAACGGTGGCGCCGGCCACTTCGATCTTGGCCCGGTTGCCCGTGGCCGACCGGAACGGTCCCGGAACTATTACATTGACTGACATGGTCTTCCCTCCTGCTCCGTGCGCTCTCGCGAAAACAACTAGTGGCCCACTGCCCGCTTTGCCGAACCTCCGGCCCGGTCACGATCCTCGCCCATGGGTACCGAGAGGTACCGCTCGCCGGTGTCGCACAATACCGTCACCACCTGCTTGCCCGGCCCAAGCCGCTGTGCCACCTGAATGGCGGCGAACACGTTGGCCCCGGCCGAGATGCCAACCAACAAGCCGTCCATTTGGGTGAGCCGTAAGCACGTCTCAATGGCGTCTTCGTCGGACACGCCGATCACTTCGTCGAATACCTTGGTGTTGAGCACCCCAGGCACGAAGCTGGCGCCGATGCCCTGGATGCCATGCAGCCCCGCTGGCCCGCCCTGCAGCACCGGCGCCCTGGACGGTTCGACCGCCACGACCCGCACGCCCGGTACCTCCGCCTTGAGCACTTCGCCGACGCCGGTGATGGTGCCGCCGGTGCCCACGCCTGCTACAAAAGCGTCGATGCGGCCGCCGGTAGCCTCCAGAATCTCGCGGGCTGTCGTCTGCCGGTGAATCTCGGGATTCGCCGGGTTCTCAAATTGTTGCGGCATGAAGTAGCCAGGATTGCGAGCGCACATCTCTTGGGCGGCAAGCACCGAACCGGTCATGCCCTCGAGCGCTGGGGTCAGCACCAACTCGGCGCCGAACCGAGCCAGCAGCCGTCGCCGCTCCACGCTCATGTCTTCCGGCATGGTGAGGATGAGATGGTACCCACGTGAGGCGGCCACCATGGCGAGTCCGATGCCCGTATTGCCACTGGTGGCCTCGACGATGGTGGCCCCCGGCTTCAGGCGGCCATCTTGCTCCGCCTGGGTGATCATGGCCAGCGCGATCCGGTCCTTCACGCTGCCGCCGGGATTCATGCTCTCTACCTTGGCGACAATCGTCGCTGCGCCAGCGGGCACCACCCGATTGAGCCGCACCATGGGGGTGTGACCAATGAGGTCGAGCACGCTGTCTGCGATGAAACTTGCCACGCTGTCCGTCCCGCTGCCTAAATGTAGTACATCGCCCGCTGTTGCTTGGCCCGGTGGCGGTCAAGCAGATCGGCCACCGAGGTTCCCGCCAGCAGTTGCTGCGCTGACTCCGTGATCATCTGCCAGATTTCCTGCTGGCCGCAACGTCCGTTAAAGTTGCACTCCAGGGTACCATCCAGACACCCGATTGCGGCGGGAGAGCCCTCGAGCGCACCGATCACTTCAGCCAGCGTGATGTCTCGCGGCGAGCGAGCGAGCATGTGCCCACCCTGCGGCCCGCGCCGGCTCTGCACGAATCCCGCTTTGCGAAGCGAGGTCAGCAGTTGATCGAGGTACGGTTCCGGGATCTCCTGCCGCTCGGCGATGTCATGGCTTTGCACTTGGCCCTCGCCGAACCGCTCAGCCAAGTCTACCAGGGCCCGCAATCCGTAGTCGCCCTTCATCGAGAGCTTCATCCTGTTGCGTTCGGCCTCCGAGAAACATGAGTGTTCCAATCCAGTTTATCGACTTTAGGGCGGCGGTGTCTAGGCATTTAGCTTACGAATCCTCAGTTGAGCTGTAAGGGCTCTTGCCAGGTTGGTGGATTCCTTCGCCCTTCACCCAGTCGTAGAGGTTGGCCACGTTGAGGCGCATCACCATGGGCGCCATGCCCTCCTGCTCCACGTCCATGGGGTAGCGGCCGGTAAGCTCCGTGAGCGACTGCACTGCCTCCTCGCGGGTCATACCGCGCTCCACACCCTTGCGCACGTAGTCCACCCACTCGTCGATCCAACCCGCCTGCTCGCTCAGGTACTCCTTGCCGCACAGCGGGCCGTGGCCGGGCACAAAGCTGTCCTGGGGCAGCGCCCGCAGCGACTCCAGGGCCTGCTTCC
>CAXNDA010000104.1:0-6241 GCA_964200875.1 Chloroflexota bacterium
CAACCTGCATCCGGTCTGGTACCTCACCGAGGCCGTTGCGCCGATCATGGCTGCGCAGGGCTGGGGGCGGGTGGTCAACTTCGGCCTGGTGAACGCCGACCACGTGGCCGCCCATCCCAACCTCACCGCGTACGCCATTGCCAAGACCGGGGTGCTGGTGCTCACCCGCACCTACGCGCGGTTGCTGGCGAAAGACGGCATCACGGTGAACGCGGTGTCGCCCGGCTACCTGGACACCGGCATGCCCATCGGCGAGGTCGAGCGGCTCTCGGCCGGTATCCCCGCTGGCCATGTTGGCACGCCTGATGATGCGGTAGCCGCCGTCCGCTTTCTGCTTTCCGAGGAGGCTGGGTATGTGAACGGCGCCACTATTCAGTTGAGCGGGGGCTGGGGGCTATAGGCCGAGCTGATGTGAAGAATCCTCATGGACTGAGAAGATCCAATGTCCTATAGTGAAGGTGCCCCCCGTGCAAATCGCCACAAAGGACGCGCTCTGTGACCCTCGAGGACAAGTTCTACGACATGTATCGTGAGTACTTCCGGCACGCCGAGAACGGCCGCCGCTGGAATGTTGAGCGGGACATCCCGTGGGATAAGTGCAACCCCCAGACCAGCGACAAGGTTACCCAGGCAGTGGAAGCCTTTATGGCTGTCGAGATCTACCTGCCGGACTACACCTCGAAGATTCTGCACCTGGTACGCAACAGCCGCGGCCGCGCGTGGTTCCAGGCAAACTGGGGGTACGAGGAGTCCAAGCACTCGTTGGCGCTGGAGGAGTGGCTGGTGCATTCCGGCAAGCGGACTGAGCGGCAGGTGCGCGATTACACCGACTCTCTGCTGCAGCAGGAGTGGGAGCTGCCTTTCGAGACCCCGCGTCAGATGATGATTTACACCACGCTCCAAGAGCTTTCCACGCAGCTCAACTATCGCAAGCTGATGGCGCTGGCCAAAGTCGAAGAGGACGAGGCGTTGGTGACGGCGCTCGGCTTCATCTCCCGCGACGAGGCGGCGCACTTCAAGTTCTTTAAGGACGGCGCACGCCTGTTCCTGGACGACAATCGCGACGCGACGCTGCTCGACATCCAGCATGTGCTGGCGAACTTCAAGATGCCGGCGATCGATCTTATCTCGGAGTGGCAGGACTACCTGAACAACATCGTGGAGCTGGGCCTGTTCTCCGCGCGCATCTTCCTGGGCGAGGTGGTGCAGCCGGTGCTGAAGCAGCTGGAAGTGACCCGGGCCGACCTGAAGACCGTGGTGGAAGCCAGCGGCATCGCCAAGCTGGTCGATCCGCAAGCCAAGCCCGCACTCAACTTCGTCCGCTAGCGGGTCCTGTAGGGGCGGCATTCATGACGCCTTACGCGCAGCCCGCCCCACACCGCACTGGCCGGGCCGCGGCGCCAAGCCCCGAATGGTGCGTGCTGCCCCAGGCTCGGGTAAGGCGCAATGAATTGCGCCCCTACGTCCGGCCTCCCCGCGGACGTGCAGCCGTGTCACCGGTAGGGGCGGCATTCATGATGCCTTATCCGCCGCCCGCCCCACACCACGCTAACCGGGCCGCGGCGGCAAGCCCCCAATCGTGCGTGCTGCCCCACGCTTGGGTAAGGCGCCATGAATTGCGCCCCTACGTCCGGCCTCTCCGCGCTTCCGCGCGTTGGGGGCCCGCTGGTACAATCCGTGCAAACCCCCGCCGGAGGATCATGTGACCAGGATGAAGATGGCTGCTGCACTCTGCTACGACTGTGGCACCTCCTACGACACCTTGGACAACTACTGCCGTTCCTGCGGGGCAAGCCTACGGGTTCGCCGTCTGCCTGCCGCCTTCCCCGAGCGACGCCTGGCGCGATTGCAGTCCGCGCTGATCGCGACCGCGGTGGGCAAGGGGGTGGTTGCAGTCATCGGGGCCAAGGCGTTGAGCTGGGGCGCCCGCTTCGTCATCAAGCGTGCCGTGCGGTCGCTGGTCGCCTCCAAAACCCGGGCGTTGACCGCGACGCAACCCGCCCGGCAGGCCGAACCGGCGCAAGTGGTGGAGGCCGCTGCCGGCGCGTATACCGTCGCAACGCTCACGCTGAAGCATGAGTATGTCGGCGACCCGGCCCCCGCGCCCAAGCGCAAGCGGCGCTGGCTATCTCTCGTGCGGTAACAATCGGCCCATGCGGTGATGCACGGGCCTTCGTATTCGACCCAGGAGGCAACTGATGGCAATCCCGCCCGCGTATGATCCCACCGCGCACTTCGAGGTGAAGACCGTCGATGTGCCGTTTCTGCATCACGGCGACAAGACCTGGCTGGTACGGGTGTATCAGCCCCAGGGTACAGGCCCCTTCCCCGCCATCGTCGACGTGCATGGCGGCGCTTGGACCAACGGTGACCACACCACCGACGAGAAGGTGGCGCTGGCGCTGGCCGAAAGCGGCCTGACCATGTTCTCTATCGACTTCCGTGAGGGCGCCGCCGGGCCATATCCCGCGCTGCAGCAAGACATCAACTACGGCGTCCGCTGGGTGAAGGCCCACGCCGCCGAGTACAACGCCGATGCCAGCGTGTTGGGCGCCACCGGCTGGTCCAGCGGTGGGCACGCCATCGTGCTCTCGGCCATGCGGCCGGCCGATCCTCGCTACGTCGCCGTCCCGCTGCCGGAAGGGCCCGGTGTTACCGGGAACCTCGACTTCGTGGTGGCGGGCTGGCCGGTGATCGACCCCTGGGCCCGCTACGAGTTCGCCAAGGCCAAGGGTAACGATGGCCTGGTGAAGAACCACGACAACTATTGGAAGACCGCCGAGGCCATGCAAGAGGGGAACCCCACGCGGATGTTGGAGCGCGGCGAGAAGGTGGAGCTGCCGCCGTTGCTGCTGGTGCAGGGCACCAACGACCAGAGCATCCCGTGGGAGATCATCGATCGCTTTGCGGTGCAGTGGCGCGATGCCGGCGGCGACGGGCACTGCGAGCGCTTCGAGGGCCAACCCCACGGCTTTATGTACGAGCAGGGGCCCGACCGCGAGCGCGGGCTCAAGGTGACCAAGGAGTTCATCGCACGTCACCTTCGGACACTGGTACCTGCCTAGCCGGGTCTATGCCCGATGGGTCAGAAATTACCCCGGGCGCGAACGGGGGATTCTTCCTTGCGTCAGAATGACAGAGTTCTGGGTCAACGTTTCGTGGGTAAGGGCACTGTCATGCTGAGGAACGAAGCATCCCCCGTCCCCTTTCTAGGGCGCATTAACCTCGAATGGGCCACATGCCAAGCGCTTGCCCAGCCGCACCGAAGGAGCCTGCATGACCGTCCACTATGACACCAACGCCAGCTTCGACGTGGACATCACCGACGTCGAGTACCTGCGCCATGGCGATGAGCCGCTGCTGGCCCGCATCTACCAGCCAAAGGGCGCGGGGCCGTTCCCGGCGCTGCTGGAGGTGCATGGCGGGGCGTGGAGCGACCAGGATCGCACTCGCAGCGAACACTCGGTGCTGGCGCTGGCCCGCAGCGGCATCGTGGTTGCCAGCATCGACTTTCGGCTTGCCCCGGCGCACCCCTACCCGGCCCAGC
The DNA here is from genome assembly GCA_964200875.1 of Chloroflexota bacterium. Lineage (GTDB taxonomy): Bacteria > Chloroflexota > Dehalococcoidia > SHYD01 > SHYD01 > SHYE01. Next base: position 3,548 of record CAXNDA010000104.1, read on the forward strand.
TTCAGGACATCAACTATGGCGTCCGCTGGCTGAAGGCCCATGCCGCTGACTTCAACGCCGACCCCAGCACCGTCGGCGGTTACGGCTCGTCGAGCGGCGGCCACACCATCGTGCTGGCGGGTATGCGGGCCGCGTTCCCGTGGTACAACGCCATCCCGCTGGCGGACGCGCGCGAGGTCGATGCGTCACTTGCGTACGTCATTGCACAGTCCGGCATCGTCGATCCGTACGCCCGCTATCAGTACGCCGTTGCCACCAGTCCGGGCTCGGCCAATAGCCAGCGGCTGGCCCGAAACACCCTGGGCTTCTTCCTGACTGAGGATGGCATGCGCGAGGGCAATCCTCAGCTCATTCTGGAGCGGGGCGAACCCGCTGAGTTGCCCCCGCTGTTGCTGGTGCAGAGTGACCAAGACGCCAACATCCCCTGGCAGATTGTCGAGAAGTTCGGGGAGAGCTACCGCAAAGCGGGCGGTGTAGTGGAGTGGCGGCTGTACCGTGGGCAACCACACGTATTCGCCAACAGCCCCGGCGCCGAGTCCGACGCTGCCGTTGCTGCGATGAAGGCGTTCATCGCGCGTCATGTCAACGCGCCCGCCGTGGTGCGCTAGTGGCTTACGACCCTAACGCAACGTATGAGGTCCGGGTATCCGACGTGGAGTACCTGCGTCACGGCGATGTGCCGCTGCTGGCGCGGGTGTATCAACCCTTGGGGGACGGCCCCTTCCCGGCGCTGATAGACGTGCATGGCGGGCAGTGGAGCGCCGGCACTCGCGAGAACAACGTGCGGATGGACCGCGACTTGGCGGCGAGTGGCGTGGTGGTGGCCTCGCTCGATTTCCGGCTGGCCCCCGACCACCCATATCCCGCCCAATTGCAAGACATCAACCACGCGGTTCGCTGGTTCAAGGCGCACGCCGGCGACCATCGCGTCGACCCCGCGACGATCGGCGGTATCGGCACGTCCAGCGGCGGTCACGGCATCGTGCTCACGGCCATGCGCCCGCGCGATCCACGTTACGCCGCGCTGCCCCTGCCGGGCGGTGCTGGCCTTGATGCCTCCCTCGCCTACGTCGTCTCCTGCTGGGGCATCGTCGACCCCTACGCGCGGCTGCAGTTCGCGCTGGCCGATCCCAACGCCGGCGAGGGCCGCGGTGGCCCGGAGCGGCTGCAGCGCAGCACCCTCGGCTACTTCCTGACTGAGGAAGCGATGCTGGAGGGCAACCCGCAGCGTATCCTCGACCGCGCCGAGCCCGTGAGCCTGCCGCCGCTGCTGGTGGTGCAGGGCGACCAGGACAAGAACATCCCGTACACCATCCCCGAGCGGTTCGCCGAGGCTTGGCGCACGGCGGGCGGCCACGGCGAGTTTCGCCTGTTCCCCGGCGTACCCCACAACTTCGCCAACGAGGACGGTCCGCAGACGGACGCCGCCCTGAGGGTGATCCGCGAGTTCATCGCCGGCCAGATGGTAGAGCCGGTGGCAACCGTCGCCGGTTAGCAGTATCCTCTGTCCACGTTCGCTGACCATTCGGAACGCCTGCATCGCGGGAAAAGGAGCGGTAGCACATGGCAAAGATGGACTTCGCATTTTGGGATGCCGTCGGCGGCTACTCGGAGAAGTACGAGACGATGGCCGACCGCTACGATGACCACATTAAGCTGGCTGAGGAGGTCGAGCGGCTTGGCTGGCACTCGTACTTCGTCATCGAGCATCAGAACTCACCGGTGGGCCGGATCACGGCGCCCACGGTGTACCTCACTGCGGTAGCCCGCGCTACCAGCGCGCTACGCATCGGCGCCATGATGTGGCAGTTGCCCTTCTATCACCCCATCCGCCTGGCGCAGGAAGTGGCCATGCTCGACCAACTCTCGCGCGGCCGGGTGGAGTTCGGCACCGGCATCGGCGTCCACGAGCACGAGTTCATCCGTTGGGGGGTCGACTACTACCAGCGTGCCGCGATCGCGGGCGAGGTGCTCGATATTGTGAAGATGGCGTGGACCCAGAAGGAGGTGACCTTCAAGGGCAAGTACTTCACCTTCGACGAGGCGCTGCCTCAGCCTCAGCCGTACCAGCAGCCCTATCCGCCGATCTGGGCCGCCGTGCACAGCGACGCGGCCATCGAGTTCGCCGCCCGTGGCAACTACCACGTATCGCAGAACCTGGACACCGACGATGTGGTGGCCCGCAAGTTCCAGCTCTATCGCGACATCTGGAAGCAGTGCGAGCACGGGGGCACGATGCCCCGTATCTTTCTGCAACGCCAGGTGCACATTGCCGAGACCGATGAGAAGGCCCACGACGAGGCTCGCCAGTACATCGCCTCTCGGGCAGGCGGCGCGGTGCCGGTGGGCGGTGGGCCCATCGCCGAAACCCGCATCGGCTGGGGCAGTCACCCCCGCGGCATGGGGCGCGACAGCGAGCGAGCCGACGACAAAGCCCGCGGCGAGACCATCCGCAACGCCGCCAACAGCTACGAATACAACATCGAGAACGGCCTGGCGGTGGTCGGCAGCCCCGAGACGGTCATCAAGACACTGCAGGCCAGCCAGCAGAAGATTGGCTACGACATCTTCTGCACCAACCACGAGATCGGCCGCATGCCCGATGAAATGGTGGCAAACTCCATCAAACTGTTCGGTAAAGAGGTCATCCCGGCGTTCAAGTAACCCACGCGCAGTTGGGTAGCAGAAGGGGCG
>CAXNDA010000105.1:0-6225 GCA_964200875.1 Chloroflexota bacterium
GGTAGTAGCCGATGGAGAAGAAAAAGTTGATGCCAACCGTCGCCAGCACAATCCACCACCCGAAGAACACCCGGGAGGGAGCGGGGAAGCGCAGGCGCGAAGGTACGCGGTTACTCACCATGAGATGCTGGACCGCAGAGGGGATGCACGCCGCTAGCATACGCTACTCCCCGCTCACCCTCTGTCCTCTCGCACGCAGCAGAAGGGATCGGGCTTTTGGCCCGCCCCCTCCGTTTCACCACTGCGCCGCGCGGTAGCCGACTTAGCCAGGACACGCCTCCGACTTCAGGTCGACTAGACCCGGGTCCGTAAGATGCACCCTGTGATGGAACCCGGCGAATCCCTTCTCGGAAGCGGCTATCTCACAGAAGTTGGGGCCACCTAAACCTTCGCTTCATGCACCAAAATGTAGTGGCGGTGGGCCCGCACCAGTGGCGGGGCGGCAGCAAACGCCACGCCCACGCTCCCCGTAAGGTAGCGCCCATCATCTAAAACACGTCGAACGCAGCCAGCTTTACTCTCATACGACCCTCCCGGAGAAGGTGGCGTTCGTTAGACGGTCAGATCGTGCAATGCGTTTGGAGTTCACCTGAAACAAAGGGCATGCAACGAGCCAGATAACCAGGATGACCGTCGAATGCCGCACGAACTGCCGAAGGGACATCGGCTCGGGTCACTGCTGCGGGTTGCGGCGGGCTAGGGCAACGCAGCAGTAATGCTGGTCATCATCCCGTAGACCTGGGACCCAAACACCGACACCATAACTATCGCCACCATGGAGACCAGGGAGAGAACCAGGCCGTACTCCACCATGCCCTGACCCTTCTGCCCGTTGAGAAGCGCTTTGAGTTGCATATATTTCCTCCAACATGGAATTGATACTCCTATCATCAACCGACAGCAGGGGCCACGCAGCGCGTGGCGTCACACCCCACCGGTGAGGTCGCACACACCCGCTTAATGGGAGCCGGCGCCGGCACCCCTGCAAGACTCCCCAAATAGCCGCCGGAGAGCCAAGACGTACCGCGGGCCTCGGGCTCGGAGCCATCCCCCGACGTCCCATAAACCGGTTGCAACCGCCGGCGCGAGCCTGTTGCTTGAGCACCGTCGAGAGCATCAGGCGACGGAACACGAGCAGCGCCCGGGGACGCATGGTCGTTCTATGTCCGGTGCTCGGACGTTCCCCCTACTCCGGTACCCAGTGGTACACTAGGCGTTGCTGCAGCCGGCGTCTTCGACGGGCATTTCTGTGCCTGGACGACGCCGAAGCACGCACAACGGAGGGGTGTCCGAGCGGTTTAAGGTGGCAGTCTTGAAAACTGCTGTGGCGCAAGTCACCGTGGGTTCGAATCCCACCCCCTCCGCCAGCACAGCTCTACACAATCATCACGCCCGCGCCCACAACGGCGCGGCGACGAGAGGACACGAACGCATGAAGGTGCACGAGTATCAGGCCAAAGCCATTCTGGCGAGCTTTGGCGTGGCCGTCCCCAAGGGGCAGGTGGCCACCAGCGCCGATGAGGCACGCACGATTGCCGCAAGCATGGGCGGCAAGGTGGTGGTGAAGGCCCAGGTCCACGCCGGAGGGCGCGGTAAGGCGGGCGGCGTGAAGCTGGTGAACACCGCCGACGAGGCCGCCGAGGTGGCCAAGCGCCTCATCGGCACCCGCCTGGTGACCCACCAGACCGGGCCCGAGGGCGCGCCGGTGCCCGCCGTGCTCATCGAAGAGACCATCAGCGTGACCAAGGAGCTGTACGTCAGCATCTTGATCGACAGCGCGCTCAAGACCGCCGTCATTCTGGCCAGCGAGGCCGGCGGCATGGACATCGAGGAGGTCGCGGCCACCATGCCCGACAAGATCCTCAAGCAGGCCATCGACCCCATCATGGGCTATCAGCCGTACATGGGCCGCGACCTGGCTTACCGCATGGGCCTGCCGCAAGACCTGGTGCGCCCCATGGCCGACATGGTCGGCGGCCTCTACAAGGCCTTCGTGGCCAGCGACTGCTCGATGCTGGAGATCAACCCGCTGGTGATCACCGCCGATAACCGGCTGCTGGCCGCCGACTGCAAGATCAGCATCGACGACAACGCGGGCTTCCGCCAGAAGGCGGGCTTCGCGCTGCGCGATAAGAGCCAGGAAGACCCGCTGGAGGTTGAGGCCAGCGAGACCGGCGTCAGCAACTACATCAAGCTCAGCGGGAACATCGGCTGCGTGGTGAACGGCGCAGGCCTCGCCATGGCCACCCTCGACACCATTCAGGCCGCCGGTGGGGCTGCCGCCAACTTCCTCGACATCGGTACCGTGAACAACGTGGAGCGGGTGGTCAGCGCCGTCCGCATTCTGACCCGCGACCCCGATGTGAAGTGCATCTTCTTCAACATCTTCGGCGGCATGGCCCGCGTCGATGTCATTGCCGAGGGTCTGGTGCAGTCGTACAAGGAGTTCAACATCAAGCTGCCGCTGGTGGCCCGGCTCACCGGCAACGGCATCGACGAGGCCCGCAAGATCATCGCCGCCTCGACCCTGCCCTTCATCGAGGCCGTGGACATGGCCGACGGCGCGAAAAAGGCCGTCGCTGCCGCCGGCAAGTAACTCCGATCCCCTCTCCCCCTGGGAGAGGGTTAGGGTGAGGGCTCGCAGTATCCACCCACGCACAGCGGAACCGCTCCGGCCACACCGGGCGCGCAACAACGACGTATGAAAGGTCAATCGCTTGAGCATTCTTCTTAGCCGCAATACCAAGCTGCTGGTCCAGGGCATCACCGGGGCCGAGGGCAGCAATCACGCCAAGCTCTGCAAAGCCTTCGGCACCAACGTGGTCGCGGGCGTAACTCCCGGCCGCGGCGGGCAAGAGGTCGACGGCATCCCCGTGTTCAACTTCGTGGGCGAGGCCGTCGAGAAGACCGGCGCCAACGCCAGCATCATCTTCGTGCCGGCCGCCTTCGCCACCGACGCCATCTACGAGGCGGTGGACGCAGGCCTCGACCTGGTGGTCTGCATCACTGACGGCCTGCCGACCATCGACATGGTGGGTGTCCGCCGCTACATGAAGGGGTCCAAGACGGTGCTGATTGGCCCCAACTGTCCCGGCTGCATTGCGCCGCCCGAGCAGGCCAAGGCCGGCATCATGCCCTCCAGCAGCTTTACGCCCGGCCGGGTCGGCCTCGTCTCCCGCAGTGGCACGCTGCTGTACGAGGCGGGCGCCCAGCTCACGGCGCACGGTATGGGCCAGTCGAGCGCCGTCGGTATCGGCGGCGACCCGGTGCCCGGCACGTCGTTCATCGACATTGTGAAGCGCTACAACGCCGACCCCGAGACCGACTGCATCGTGATGATCGGCGAGATCGGCGGCAACGGGGAGCAGGAGGCTGCCGAGTACATCAAGACCGACGTGAAGAAGCCGGTATTCGCCTTCTTCGCCGGCGCCTCGGCCCCTCCCGGACGCCGCATGGGCCACGCGGGCGCCATCATCAGCGGCGACGACGTGACCGCCGAGGCCAAGTACAAGGCCGTCGAGTCTGCCGGTGGCACCGCGATCCGCAACCCCGCCGAGATCGGCAGAGTGGTCGCCGAGGCGATGAAGAAGTAACCCACGGTGACAGAGAAAGGGCCCGCTCCTTCCGGAGCGGGCCCTTTTGACGCTTAGCTAACGTACGGAGTGACGGGCCTTAGGCGCCCATCACCTGCACAATGACGTTCCGCTCCCGCGGGCGGTCCAGCTCCAGCAGGAAGATGCGCTGATAGGTGCCCAGTGCCAACTTGCCGTTGATCAGCGGCACTGTCTCGCTGGTATTCAACAGCAGGTGCTGGCAGTGGGAGTGACCGTTCGGGCACTCCTCCTCTTCCATGTTGACCGTGCGCACGAAGAAGTTGTTGTGGAAGTAGGCGGCGTCGGCCGGGGCTATCCGTCCCAGCATCGCCTCCATATCCTTGAGCAACTCCGGCTCGTGCTCGTTGATCTTGATAGCTGCAGTGGTGTGGCGGGAGTAGACCACTGCGAACCCCTGGGCGATACCCGACTGCGCCACAATGCGCAGCACCTGGTCGGTGATATCGATAAAGTGGGGGGCGCGATCTGCAGTAACCGTCAGGGTCTCTGTACAGACCGTGAGACCCACTGCGCTCAGAACCATCGGTGCCTCCGCTGCGGAATTGCTGATAAGGTGCGGGGCCGCGTCAACCGGAAGCGTTCGACAGCCTCGACAAACCGTAACAAAGCCAGTGGCTTAACTCGGTGCAGTTTATCATGTGCCACACCGCACCAGCAATGGCTTACGGGCACTCCAACCCCCATCGAGTGTACCAATCAATGCCGTTGCGCCACTCGGGGTCGGTTGCTGAGGAAATCCAGCAGGACGTAGCGCCCCAGATGATCGGGCGATGTGAACAGCACACGCCCTCGGTTCGCGCGGGCAAGTTCAGTCACAAATCCCTTGAGGCGGCCACTGCCCTCCAGCATGAAGGTGTTGATGACGATGCCCTGCTTGGTGCATTGCCGAACTTCGCGCATCGTCTCGAACAGCACTTGCGGGCCGGGCGGGTACTCCACCACCACTTGGCCCAGCGCGTTGTAGTACGCCGAGGGCTCGCCATCGGTAACCACCAGCACCTGCCGATCGACCCCGGGATGCTTCGCCAGCAGCGTTCGGGCAATCCGCAATGCGCCCTGCATATTAGTGCCCCGGCCGAAGTCACCGACGTTCACATAGGGCAGTTCTTCCTGGTCGATGGTGCGGGCGATGCCCGAGAACCCCACCAGATACATCGTGTCTCGCGGAAACTGCGTGCGGATGAGCGTGCTCAACGCCAAAGCCACTTTCTTCGCGGCCACAAAGTTACCCCGCATGGGCATCGATCGGCTGACGTCCAGCAGCAACACGGTGACGGCGCCGGCCATCCGCTCGGTCTGCCGCACCTCGAAGTCATCGGGGGCCAGGGCCAACGGCATGCCGGAACCGGTGCGCGCCAGCGCGTTCATCACAGTCTGGCCCAGGTCCAGGTGAAAGGGGTCGCCAAACTCATAGAGCTTGGTCTCTTGAGACGGCTCTCCGCCGGGGCCCAGACGCTGAATGGCGTGCTGCCCGCGCCCCCGCAACTGCAGGCCGGCGAAGATATCCCCCAGCGCGCGCTGACCGATGGACCGGGCGGCTCGGCCGGTGAGCCGCAGGTCACCGTCCTTCCGCTCGATCATGCCGGTGTCCTCCAGCTTCTGGCGGAGGTTGCCCAAGCCCTGCAGGTCTTCCACGGCCTCGCGGCCGAGGGTCTGTTCCAGCAGACCCTCCTCGACCTCATCGGTCTTGCCGCTGAAACGCGCTTGCTCCAGCTGGTGATCTAGGGTGTCCAAATCATGAAGCTGGCGTATCAGGTCGAACCCATGGTCCAGGTCCACCGCCTCGTCGCCGTAAAAGCGATACTCACGTCCCTCCAGACCGAATGGGGCCAGCGCTCGCAGGTTTCCAAGCAGGCGCTGCAGCTCGCTCTGCAGTCCCGGCTCAAAGAGTTGCGGGCCAAGCAGGTCCAGCAGCCCTTCTCGCTCCTGCTCAGACAGGCTGCTGAGAAGAGACTGCGCCACCTGCATTTGCTGATTCAACTGCTGCAGAAAGCCGTCCAACGAATCCGGGGCATCGGCGCCAAGCACGCTCGCCTGTCGCCGGCGGAAGGCCTCATAGTCGCCATCCGCACCCTTCAGGCGTTGTTCCAGCAGGCTGTTAAGCTCACCGGTCATCTCGCGAGTGCGTTCAAGGTCGGGCGGCGTAAGGTGTTGCAAGCGCTCCTTCATGCCGCGATAGAAGGCCTCCAACAGATTGCCTCTGAGGGACTTCAGCAGGGTCTGATAGTCGGCTCCCGCTTGCGGATCCAGAAACTCATGCTGTTGCAGGCCGTGCAGTGCGCCGGCCGGATCCTTCGGCAGGCCATTCAGCGATTGCAGGTTCCGCTCCGCCAGCCTGCGAAGGGCCTCCCGTAGCGCTTCGGGCGCCTCCGGTTGGGTCGCAGCGGCCTCTCGCAGCTTCCGCTCCGAGGTCGCGCGCTCGCTTTGCACCACGGCATCCAACCGCTGCTTCAGGTCGTGGTACAGCGAATCAAGCTCGTGCTGCGAGAGGATGTCGCGCTTGCGGCGCTGGACTTGCGTGCGCATGTCCTGCAACCCACGGTGCGCTCGCCCTTGGCGAGACGTGAACCCGTGCTGCACCAAGTTACGCATAGCGCGCTGCAAATCGCCA
>CAXNDA010000106.1:0-6186 GCA_964200875.1 Chloroflexota bacterium
TCGGGCAGCACGGCCACGGTGGCGGTGGAGGTGTGGATGCGGCCCTGGGCCTCGGTGGCGGGCACGCGCTGCACCCGGTGCACGCCGCTCTCGTACTTCAGGCGGCTGTACGCGCCCTTGCCGTTGATCTCCAGAATGAAGTTGTCGCCATCGCCGCTGGAGATGACCTCGGTCTGCCAGCGGCGGCGTTCAGCATAGCGAATGTACATACGCAGCAGGTCGGCGGCGAACAGCGCGGCTTCGTCGCCGCCGGTGCCGCCCCGGATCTCGATGATGACGTTCTTGGCGTCGTTGGGGTCTTTGGGTAGCAGCAGCAGCTTGATGGCCTCTTGCAGTTGCTCGGCCTTGGTGTCGAGGTCGGTCAACTCTTCACGCGCCATCTCGCGCATGTCGTCGTCGCCGGCATCCTCAACCAGGGCTGCCGTTTCGTCGCGCTGTTTGAGCACGGTGCGGTACTGGCGGAAGGTGGTCACCAAGTCCGCCATGTTCGCCTGTTCCCTGCCCAGCGCTTGGAGGCGTGCCGGGTCGGTGGCCACCTCGTTCTGACCCAAGAGGTTGTTGATCTCCTCATAGCGGTCTTCTATCGGCTGAAGTTTTTCGACGAGGCTGGTGGCGGTGACCATGGGGATGCTCGGGGGCTTGAAATCAGGGATTGGGAGTCAGCATTAGGACAGAGGTGTCCGCACGCACAGTATAGCATCGGGGCGAAGGGGCCTTCGGGCTGAAGTCACGCAGCATGTCAGGCCGGGGGCTGGTCAGCGTCACGGGCCTTGCGCGCTGGCCCGTCGCCTGATGCTTTCGACGGGGCTCAAGCAACAGGCTTGCGCGGGTGGCAGGCGGTGGGAGCGCGGGGCGGCTCTTACATCGCGAAACGGTCGAGCGCCGCCTCGTCGAATTCGAGGCCGAGGCCGGGGCGTTGTGGCACGATGAGCTTGCCGTCGGCCTTGTCGAGCTGCGGCAGCTCCTTGAACATCGGCGTGCTCCAGGGCATCCACTCCACGTAGGTGCCGTTGGGGCACGCCGCAAGGGTGTGCACTTGGATCTCGGGGGCCAGGTGGGTGACCACCGGCATGTTGAACACCTCGGCCATCCGGGCCACCTTCATCCAGCCGGTGATGCCGCCCGCCCGCATGATGTCGACCATCACGATATCGACCGACTGCTGCTCCACGGCCTGGCGGAAGGGGGCGAGGCCGTAGTGGTACTCGCCCGCGGCGATGGGGGTATCGAGCGCTGCGGCGATGCGGGCCAGGCCGGCGAAGTCTTGGTGGTGGACCGGGTCCTCCAGCCAGTAGGTGCCGTAGTCGGCCAACTTCCGGCCGATGGCGATCGAGCGGTTCACGTCCCAGCCCTGGTTGATGTCGATCATCAGGTCGATGTCGGGGCCCACGGCCTCGCGCATCACCCGCACCCGCTCGAGTTCACGGGCGGCGGTGGGTTCGGCCCCCAGCCGGAACTTCATGGCCCGCCAGCCGTCGTCCACCAACTTCGGGGCGGTCTCGGCGAGCCTCTTCACGTCCCAGTCACGCCACAGCCAGCCGCTGGCGTAGGCGGGCACCTTATCGCGGTGCCCGCCCAGCAGCTTGTACAGCGGCTGGTTGGCGGCCTTGCCCTTGATGTCCCACAGCGCGATGTCGATGCCCGCGGCGGCCCGGGTGACCAGGCCGGCCGGCGCGCCGCCGCCGCCGAGGGTGAGCAACCGCTGTTGGGTGGCCTCCACCATCTCGGGGTCGGTACCGACGATGAGGGCGGCGAACGCGTCGACCGTCTCCTTGAGGGCCTTGGCGGTGGCGGCAGCCCCGAACCCGGTGTAGCCGATGCCCTCGATGCCGGCGTCGGTTTGCAGCTTCATGGTGACGTAGGGGGTGGGGGTGTTGGGGACGGGCCCGCCGTCGCGGGGGACGGCGACGAGGCGGGTGGTGAAGCCGGTGATCTTCATGGGTGGGTCTCCTGTGTTTGTGTGTATGGCGTTGGTTTGGTGTGGGCGGTTACCGAAGCCCTCACCCTAACCCTCTCCCAGGGGGAGAGGGGACCGGATCGATCAGGCTCTCCTCCCCGGCAGGGAGGAGTTGGAGGAGGGTTGAAGCGGGGCTTTGTAGCTCCTCCGGGGGCAGTGGCCGTCACCCTAACTCGGCAGCTTCTTTTCGGGGAACTGCGACATGGCCGCGTCGCCGCCGTCGACCACGAGATCGGCGCCGGTGACCCAGGCGCTTTCGTCGCCCGCGAAGTAGAGGGCGGCGTAGGCCACGTCGACGCCGGAGCCGAAGCGGGTGGCGAGGGTGCCGAGCTTGGGCAGCGTGTCGGCGCTGTAGGGCGGCTGCGGCAACGGCAGGCGCATGCGGCCGGGCGAGATGGTGTTCACCCGAATGTTGTCGGGCGCACCCCGCCAGGCGAGACTCTGGCCGATGCCGATCATGCCGAGCTTGGCTCCGTGGTAGGCGGGCGTACCCACCAGCCGGGTCAGCGGCGCCGCGCCCACGTTGATCACCGAGCCTCCGCCGCGCGCCTGCAGGTGCGGCCACGCCGCGTCGGTCACGTTGACCAACGTCTGCAACAGATTGGGCATGGCCTCGGCGAAGAACGCGGGGTCGGCAGCGGTCAGTTCAGGGTGCGCGCCGCTGTAGCCGCCGGCCACGTTGACCACGATGTCGAGCCCGCCGAAGCGCTGCACGCACTCGGCCATCGCGGCTTGCACCGCCGCTCCGTCCTTCAGGTCGAGCAGCGCGGTGGCCACCCGCTGGTCAGCCTCGGCGCCGGCCGCCGCACGCGCCTGGCGCGCCGTCTCGTCCAGGTTCGCCTGATTGCGGGTCACCAGCATCACGCTGGCGCCCTCCTGCGCGAACAGTACCGGGATCGCCCGGCCCATGTTGTCGCCCGCTCCGGCGATGAACGCCACTTTACCCTTTAGTCGCATAGGAACCACTCCTCTCGATTGTTGCCGGAACTGAATCTGCACTGCCCTGTGTCACGGCGGCGCGCCGGAGGCGGGCCGGATGGGCTTGGCCAGGTACAGGCCCACCATGGCCAGCGCCCACGATGCGGTGATGAACCAGAGGCCGGTGGCGTAACTGCCGGTCAGGTCGGCGCTCATGGCCATCATGCCGGCGCCCGACCCCATGATCAGCGCGGTGGCAGGGCGGGTCATGCCGGTGATGGAGCCGAGGTGCTGGCGGCCGAAGTAGGCGGGCCACACCATCTGCGCGAAGCCGATCTGGCCGCCGATGCCCAGGCCCACCAGGGCAGCGCACACCAGCGAGGCCGGACCCTCCATCACCAGAAACAGCGGGGTTGTGACCACGCCCAATGCGGCTACGCCGATCAGCACTGGGCGAATGTGGAACCGGTTCACGAAGTAACCCCAGAAGAACCGGCCGATGACCGAGAACAGCCCATAGATGCTGAAGCCCACTACCGCCATCTCCCGCGGCAAGCCCTTGTCGGTATAGATCGCGACCAGGCTGACCGGCAGGCCGGTGTTCGAGAGCCCACCCACGGCGACGGCCGCCGCCAGCACGTACAGCACCGGCATCTTGGACGCTTGAGCCAGCGTATAGCTGACATCGACGACACGGGCGGGGGCGGCCTGGCCATCGGCGCGGGGTGGGGGCTTGGTATCGCCATCGGGCAGCAGGCCGATGTCCTCGGGCTGCCTGCGCACCAGAATCGCCGGTACCGCCGCCACCAGGAACGTGATGATGGCCAGCACCGCCCAGGTCGACCGCCAGGTCAGCACGTCGATGAGGATGGCGACGATGGGCGGGACGGCGAAGGCCGAGACCGCGCTGCCCATGGTGGCCCAGGCCATGGCGGTGCCCCGCTTGCGGATGAACCACTTCGGGACAATCGCGCCGACAATCTGCCCGCCCTGCGCCGCCGATGCGATGCCGCCAAACACCCCGAACAACAGCAGGAACTGCCACTCCTCCCGCACGAAGCTGATCGGCAGCACGCTGGCGCATATACCCACGCCCGCCAGCAGCGTCAGGATGCGCGGCCCGCGCTCGGTGTCGAAGAAGCGGCCCAGCAGCGGCGACATAGCGATGGCCATGTACGACCGGATGTTGATGGCGCCGAATACCGCCGACCGGCTCCAACCCAGCTCGTCGATCATCGGCACCGCGAACACGCCGACGGCCCACACCAAGGCCACGTTCATGAACGCCGTCAGAAAGCCGATGGCCACGATGACCCAGCCGTAGAAGAAGGGGAGGCGCGCCTGCCAATGGACCGAGGGGGCGGTGGAAGCGGTCATTGGGTGGGGTCCCAGAATGTCCCGCCGAGATCGTCTTTTGTCCCGCTCATCCTGAGGCTCTCGAAGGACGAGCGGAGACACAGCTCCTCGGGCAGCGGCGCCCCCCTTCTGGAACCACGCTGCTCAGGATGAGCGGGCCGGGGGGCGCTGAACGGCGTGCGGTACGGGCGGCGCGTGCTCATTGCATCACGATTGCCACGTCGCCTGGCGGCTCCTCGCAATGACGGGTTGGCCGGGGTCACGACTGGAGCACCGCTGGGCGGGAGCGCTGTATCCCGAGGATGACGGCGAACATCGCGGCGAACAGCAGGTCGAGCACGCCAAACGCCAGCAGGGTGGTGGTGGCGCCGCCATCCAGGTAGAGGCTGAATACGGCGATGAAGTAGGCGGTCTTGCCGGCGGCGCCTGCGGCCAGCACCGGCACACGGGCGGCGGGGCGGCGGGCCGCCAGCAGATAGCCGAGCCCCCAGGCGGAGACGTTAATCCAGGTCGCCCGGTAGAAGAAGACCTGCACGGGATCGGCCAGATTGAGGCCGCCCAGGTAGAACTGGGTCAGATGTTGTGCGGGATCGGCAAGGGCACTGGCGCCGGCGAAGATGTTCCAGGCACCCAGCAGATAGAGAATGGCCGACGCCCAGCGTTCACTCATGCAGCCGCTACTCCCGAGCCCCCTGGATGCGGGTAATTCTCGCGCCCGGACACGTGTGCCGCAATGCCGTCGACGAGACGTAAGAGTTCAGAGCTGATGAGTTGATCCTGTGACCTGCGGACTAAAGCCACGCAGCACCACCATATTGCACTGAGGGGTAGGCCTCGGCAGGGGTGTCCTGAGTACCGCCGCCGTAAACGACGGGCCCGGGGGACGGCGAGTCCCCTCAGGGGGGGTGCCTGTCCTGAGCCTGTCGAAGGGCCCCCCACTTCGAGACCCCTGGTGTGGGTGGGCGGGAAGAGCCAACGCCCATCCGAAGGCCGCGGTTCGACAGTGACGCATGAGCCCACCACCCGACGTCTGAGTTCTTACACCGAGACGGCGACTCTGGCGGTTACGCATGCGCTGCCTGCCTGCGCACCGGGCGGGCAAACAGCAGTGCAGCGCCGCACAGCACCCACGAGAGGCTGACCAACGCAAAGCCCAGGTTGTAGTCGCCGTACAGGTCTCGGGTGCCCGCCAGCACGATGGGCCCCGCGCTGGACATGAGGATGGCCAACGGCCGCGCCATGCCGGTGATGGCGCCGAGGTGCGCTCGGCCGAAGTAGCCGGCGAAAGCTGCCTGATTGTAGGCAACATAGCCGCCGACGAAGAATCCCGCAAGCGGCGCATAGACCAGCGCAATCTCGTCCGGCAGCACGATCATGGTCCAGGCGGTGGCCGCGCCGTAACCGGCAATGCACAGCAGCAGCGTGCGGATGTGCAGGCGGGCGGCCCAGTAGCCCCAGAAGAAGCGCGCCGCCATCGAGAACGTGCCGTAGAGCGTGAACGCCCAAGCGGCGGTCTGGGGGGTGAACCCGCGGTCGACGTAGATGGGCACCAGGCTGGCTGGCAAGCCGCCCAGGCAGAAGCTGCCGGCCGCAATGCCCACCGCCAGCACCCAGAACGTGCGGGTGCGCACCGCCTCCCACAGCGGCAGGCTCACTTCAGCGGTTGCGGCCACGTGGCCCGGCATGCCGGACGCCGCGCCGCCGTCGGGCAGCAGCCCGACGTCCTCGGGCTGGCGGTGCAGCAGAAAGGCGGGCAACACCGTGGTTAGGAACACCAGCGCACCCAGCGCCAGCCAGGCGTTGCGCCAGCCTACGCTATCGATGACGCCGGTCATGACCAGCGGCATGGCGAAGGGCGAGGCGCCACCCGCGAGGCTGGCCCAAGCGATGGCGGCACCCCGCCGCCGCACGAACCACTTGGGCACTGTGGCCCCCAGCAGCACGAAGCCCTGACC
>CAXNDA010000107.1:0-6184 GCA_964200875.1 Chloroflexota bacterium
TGCGCACCTTCTCGATGGAGCGGATTCGTACGTTCCCCCGCGAGGTGCAAGAGCGCCTTGGCCTGGCTGACTCCGGAGCCGACGGCGCCGGCGGCGGAGTGGCACCGTAGCTTTGACGCGGAGCTAACGCCTCGGTAGGATGAGAGTACCTCCACCTTCGAGCCCTACCTCGGTTTGGTATGGCGAAGCGCATGCAATGGTAGCCGCCCCATGATTCACCAGCTCCAGACCCGCCGTATTCGACCAGCCTACCTGCAGGCGTTTTCAGCGGCAGTGCTCCTGATGGCCGCTCTGCTGACTGCGGGTTGTGCCTTGGTCGCGCGCATGCCCGCAGACGGACAGCCCAAGGCCGCTGCGACCCCAGCAGCCGCCCTCCCATCGCCGATTGCGTCACCTGCAGCCGGTGAGCGGCAGGGCTTTGCGGGGCTGCCCAGCGTTTCGCAGATCGCCGCCGAGGTCCGCCCGGCTGTCGTCTCCATTACGACGCGCAGTACCAGCATGCGCGGTCTGCTCGCACCCGATCAGGAGGATGGCTCCGGCTCCGGCTTCATCTTTGACGCCCGAGGCTATGTTGCGACTAATGATCACGTCATTCGGGACGCACGCAACATCCGGGTGACGCTGCCCGACGGCAGGGCGTTCGGCGACGTTAAGGTGGTGGGGCGCGACCCCCGCACCGATTTGGCGGTCTTGAAGATCGAGGCAGTCCCGAACCTGCCGGTAGCACGCATTGGTGACTCTGACCAGTTGCGGGTGGGGGATTGGGTGGTCGCCATCGGTAACGCGCTCGGGTTGGAGGGCGGACCCACCGTGACGGCTGGCGTTCTGGGCGCCGTTGGGCGGTCGATCCAGGAGGGCAACGGCGTCGTCTTGGAGGACCTGTTGCAGACCGACGCTGCGATCAATCCCGGCAACAGCGGCGGGCCGTTGGTCGACCCAGGCGGGCGAGTCGTCGGCATCAACACCGCCATCGATACACGCGGCCAGGGTATTGGTTTTGCCATCAGCATCAACGGGGCGCGTGCGATACTTGAGGAGCTTATTGAGATGGGGCGGGTGGTGCGTGGGGTCATGGGCGTCAACGTCTCGACGCTGACGCCGACTGCGGCCGGACGGTTGGGCCTGCCGCAGACCGAGGGTGCGATTATCGTCAACATTCAAGCCGGGAGTCCGGCGGATCGGGCGGGTCTGAGAGCGTCGGATGTGATCGCTCGAGTTGACGGCCGAGAGGTGAAGACCATGCGAGACCTGCTGCGTTACCTGGCGACGCGAAAGCCGGGCGATACCATCAACCTCACCGTGTTTCGCGGGCGCGACGAGCGGTCGCTCACCGTCATGCTCGAAGAGAGCCGCTAGCCTTTGCCCCATCTCGGGTCGACCCTCCTCGGAACCGCGGCGATTGCCGGCTTGTTGGCTGTGTTGGCGCTGGCGCCGCTCAGTGCCGAACCCGGCGACGACCCGCAACTCGAACGTGATCTGGTGACGGACGCCGGCGCCCCGTGGGACCGTCTGGCCGGCGCAGCGGCGTTGTCTGCGGTGCCGCCGCTGCAGCCCCTGGGCGCCGTTGCTGAAGACCTTAGCGGATTCCTTCCTCCTGTGGGCACCATCGACCCCAAGCTTGAGTCGGGGTTAAGCCAATTGGTGGCGGACGCGCGGTCCGGTGGCGATCTGCAGCGGCTGGCGATGCACCTGGGTATCCCGCTGCTGAACGATGGCCTGACCGTCATTGTGGAAACCGACCCGAGCGATGCCGACAACGTGCGGCGCGCCGTGAGCGACCTGGGGCTTGAGGTGCAGGGGGCCTACGAGGGCTGGGTGCAGGTTCGGGCCACCGTCGACCGTCTGCTGCTGCTGACGCAGATCTCCGCCGTTAAGTTCGTCCGCCGGCCGATGCAGCTTGTCGGGCAGGGCATCACCACGGAGGCGATAGCCCGGGTGGGCGTTCAGCCCTGGCAGGAGGCCGGTTTCCGCGGACAGGGCGCCCGGGTCGCCATTATTGACCAAGGGTTCTTCGGCTATAAAGCTCGAATCGCTTCTGGGGAGCTGCCCAAGAACGTCATCACACGGTCGTTCGTGTCGGGTCTGGAGGACGTAGACCGGCGAACCCGGCACGGTACTGCGTGCGCCGAGCTGATATACGATATCGCGCCCGATGCCCAACTCTATCTGGTGACGATTGGCACCGAGGTAGAACTGGCCGATGCCGTCATCTGGCTCATAAACGAAAACGTCCAGGTCATCTCGTTCTCGATGGGTGCCCCGGCGGCGCCGAATGACGGCACTGCGCCCTTGGACCGCGTCGTCGACCGGGCCCACGCAGCGGGCCTGCTCTGGCTGAATGCGTCGGGCAACTATGGCGCTGGGCACTGGTCCGGCACCTTTCAGGACGACGGCGAGGGCTGGCATGGGTTCGCGCCCGGCCAACGCCTGTTCCCGCTGGAGATCGGCGCCGACGAACAGGCGCTGTTTCTGCTGGTGTGGGATGACTGGCCGGTCTCGAACCAAGACTTCGCGATCTATCTGTTCTGGCGGAGTATCGACGGCAGCCTGCAACTCATGGCGTATTCCGACAGCGCGCAGACCGGGCAGCAGCCTCCGGGCGAGGTGATGACTGCCTTCGGGCCGCCCCGCGGCACGTACTACGTGGCCATCCGCCGGCAGCAGGCGAGCCGCCCGGTGCGGTTCCACCTCTACAGCTTGGCTCAAGACCTGAAGGGTGGCGTGCCCGAAGGCAGCGCCGTCTCGCCCTCAACGGCACGGGGTGCTGTCGCTGTGGGCGCCACCAACGGCTTTGACCAGGTGCAAGCCTACAGCTCACGCGGGCCGAGCGGCGATGGGCGAATGAAGCCGGACTTGGTAGCTCCCGACGCCGTGAGCACCGAGAGCTTCGGCTTCCAGGGATTCCCGGGGACCAGCGCAGCCGCGCCGCACACCGCAGGCCTGGCTGCCGTACTGCTCTCGGCCTATTCCTGGATGAGGGGCCCCGACCTGTTGTACTTTCTCCAGCAGAACGCGCTCCCGTTGGGCCCTGAGCGGCGTAGTAACGTGTGGGGGGCCGGTCGCGTGCAACTCGGGGCGCTGGCTTCGGTTCCACCCACCAGCCCAACCCTAACCCCCACCCCTACCAAGACGCCGGCGGGGACCGCCACGGTGACGCCGACCGGCACGCTGACGCCCTCACGCACGCCCACGGCGGTGCGGACATCGACGCCGACCCGCCCACCAACCAGTCCGACCGCTACGTCCACCCCTGCGGCCGCTCCCACCGGGGTCGCCTGGCCCTCCACCACCCGCTACCTGCCGCTCATTTACCGTCGCTGACCCGCAGGTCATCGACGGTTGATGCTCTGACCACCGTAGATACGACCCCCCCTGCGGGGGCTCACTCCGGAGCGTCTTCGAGCCACCGGCCTGGTGGTGGGCCGAGGCTGGAACGGGGGATGCTTCCTTGCGTCAGCATGCCATGGCTGCGGCTGCGGCTGCGGCTGCGGCTGCGGCTGCGGCTGCGGCCTTCGTCCATCGGTGATGTCCTGCTGACGCACGAAGCACGAGCGGACTCCGCCACCCGAAGACCGAGCGCTTATCCTGCGCAGAAGCACAGGCCTGGACGGGCTCATACACTGGTAGGCCAGACGAAAAGAGAGCCCGGCGGTTACTCCCGCCGGGCTCTCTTGACGCTAGCTGGCGTCGGCAGTGCTAGATTGCCGCGTCGCCCGTCTCCCCGGTACGCACGCGCACCGCATCCAGCACTGGCGAGACGATGATCTTGCCGTCGCCAATCTCACCCTCGCCCTCACTGCGGGCGGCAGCGACAATAGCAGCGATGACCGAGTCTTTCTGGCTGTCGTGTATCACGGCCCTGATCAGCGTCTTGGGCACCGCCGACCGCCGGGCCATCTGCCCGCCGCGACCCACGAACACCTCAACGCCACGCTGTTGTCCCTGACCGGTGACGTTCACGTAGTAGAACCCCCGGCAGCCGGCGTCTTCCATGGCTTGTGCCACGTGACTCACCCGTTCAGGCCGCACAATCGCTTCGATACTGATCAAGTGATCCCCCTTTGTTTCTTAGTCGCTATCCGGCAGTGCCGGATCCGAAAGCGGATGCTTAGTCGGCGCCGTCTGATACATATGCTCGCTCACCATGAGCGGTGATGTCCAATCCCTGTGCCTCGGCGGTTTCGCTCGGCCGCAGGCCCATGGTCATGTCGAGCACCTTCAGGATAACGAAGGTAAGCACACCGGAGTACGCCAGCGTCGCCACGATGCTGATTAGCTGAATGCCAAGTTGGGCAGCGTTACCGTCCAGCAGGCCACTCTTGCCGGGACCGCCGACAGCCGCGACCGCAAAGATACCGGTAGCGATACAGCCCCAGATGCCGGCCACCCCGTGCACACTGAACACATCGAGCGAGTCATCGAGCCCAGTCTTGGGCCGGAGCATCACCGCGTAGTAGCAGAGGGCGCCAGCGACGAGGCCGATGATAATAGCCGATGTGGCGGTCACGAAGCCGGATGCCGGGGTGATGGCGACGAGCCCAGCCACTGCGCCGGTCGCAACACCGACAGCGCTCATGCGGCCATTCTGCATTTGCGACAGAATGCCCCAGGTGAGAGCGCCCGCGGCCGCCGCGGTGTTGGTGACCAGCAGAGCGTTCACCGCCAGGCCATTGGACGCCAGCGCCGAGCCGGCGTTGAACCCGAACCAGCCAAACCACAGGATGCCTGCGCCGAGCACAACGTAGGGTACGTTATGCGGCTCGAGCCCCGGATATCGGCGCTTGCCGAACACCAGCGCGGCTACCAGTGCCGCCACGGCGGCATTGATGTGCACCACGGTGCCGCCGGCGAAGTCTAGCGCTCCCATTTTGAACAACCAGCCGGTGGAAGCCCACACCCAGTGAGCAACCGGCGAATACACCAGCGTGGACCAAAGCACCAAGAACACGAGATACGTGGTGAACTTGAAGCGTTCCACCACTGCGCCCGTTATCAGGGCGGGAGTGATGATGGCGAACATCATTTGGAAGACAACGAACAAGAGCGTCGGGATGGTGTACCCCGCCAGCAGATCGTTGACGCCAATGTTGGATAGCCCTAGCGCCGACAGATCACCTACCCAATCGTTTCCGTCTCCGAAGGCAATGCTGTACCCCCAGAGTACCCAGACCACGCTGACCACAGCCATCGCCATGAAGCTGAGCATGATCGTGTTGACGGCGTTGCGACCTCGCACTAAACCGCCGTAAAAGAACGCCAACCCCGGCGTCATGAGCAGGACGAGCGCGGATGCCGTGAGCATCCACGCGGTATCGCCTGTGTTCATGGAACCTCCCTTGAAATGTGATTGACGGTTCGTACTAACCGCTTCTAAGCACATTAGGGCGAGGATGTTACAGGGACGTTACACCGTTATTACGTTCGTGTAACCTGCCAGGCGTCGACCCGCTTCCGGCCGGCGAGCGTGCATCGAGCGCGCCGCTGGCGCGTCGGCCATGCGGGCGTATGCTGCGCTCTGAGCGTCAAGCGATTCGGCGCACGCTTGGCGCCAGCAGCGCGACGCCTACCACCAGGAGTGCACAGCTAGCACCCATGAATCCCATGGCGACGCGGGCATCGAATACGGTGGCCAAGGTACCCGCGAGCAGGGTGCCCAGCGGCACAAGGCCCCGGTCGAGCAAGTAGATGCTCATCACCCGGCCACGGAGCTGCGGTGGAGTCGCCGTTTGCAAGAAGGAGTTGGCGAAGGCGTTGTAGCTGGTGTTCGCGAAGCCAGAAATCGCCAGTAGGGGGAGGGCGACCCAGAGCCAAGGCGCCATGGAGATGCCCAGAATGGAAAGGCCAAACGCCGCTGCGCCCGCGAGCATCAAGGCGCCCCGGCGGCCGACTCGGCCGAAGGTGGCCACCCCGAACGCGCCGATGACCGCGCCGATGCCGGGTGCAGAGAACAGCATGCCCAGCCCCTCGGGGCCGACGTCCAGCTCCTCCTTGGCGAACACGGGCAGCAGGCTGGTGTAGGGCTGGGCGAGCATGAGCGGCGCCAAAGCCAGCAACAGCACGATCTTAATCTCCCGGTGCTCGGCAATGTAGCTGAACCCTTCGCGCAGACCCGCCCAGAGTTGGAGCTGGCGGCGTTGCTTGGCCTGCTCCCCGGTCTCGGGCACGCGCATTTGCATCGTCCACA
>CAXNDA010000108.1:0-6161 GCA_964200875.1 Chloroflexota bacterium
ATGATGGGCGCCGACCGGAAGAACGGGGTGCCGGTCATCTCCCGCAGCAGGTAACTCTTCAGCCACTCGCCGACTTTGCCCGGCGTGACCACCATCGAGAGACCCGAGAAGAACAGGACGCAGCTCCGCCACCAGCCGAGGCCCTCGACGCCAATCTGCCCCAGGTAGTAGTGCCACTTGAGGAATCGCACCCCGTAGTTGAAGAGCGTGAGCGCTAGAATCACCGGGAGCAACGCCCAGTTGAACCGCGATACGGTCTCCACCAGCTTGCCGGCATCGGCATAGAACGCGAGCACTGCCAGCACCAGCACGGCAAAGCCCAGCGATGCCAGGAACTTGATGCGGAGGGAGCGGGAAATCACGCTGAGGTCTCACCGGCAAGCCACTCCGAAAGCTGCGCGGGATGCGTGAACACGGCGGCGGCACCCGCTCGCCGCAGGGCTCCCGGCCGGCTCTCGCGTGCCCAGGCGGCGCCCAGTGGCGTCATGCCGGCATCGAGCGCGTGAGTCATGTCGTTGGGCGAGTCGCCGACGTAAGCCAGCCGGTGTGGGGCTAGCTTCCAGACTTCAGCCATGCGGGTCAGATGATCGCGCTTGGGGACGGCCGGGACGGCGTTCGCCAGAATATCGGCGAACCGGCCATGCAAGTCCAAGGTCTCCAGGGTAAGCGTCACCAGGCGACGACTGCCGCCGCTCACCACGCCCAGACGAACGCCCGCACTTGCGGCCGCCGTCAGCACCTCCGCCAGCGCAGGTACGGCGATGGTCTGGGCCGAAACCGAGGTTTGGTAGTGCTGGTAGCAATGCTCAATAGCATGCTGCCACTGGTGGGGCATCGCCCGCTGGAAAATCTCCTCGGGGCTCGGGCCAAACAGGCCGAAGATGTCTTCATCGCTATAGTGACCGGCCCCGCCTGCGGCAAACCCCGCCCGGAACGCGTCAAAAACCTGCGGCAGGTTATCGGCGACTGTCCCGTCGATGTCGAAGATCAGGCCATCGAGGCGCATGCCTACGCCCGCGTCGCTTTCCGCGCCACGAACCGAAGCCGCACGTAGTCAGCGGTCCACTGGCCGTTGCTGTAAAGGGTCGGTCGCAGCAGGCGTTCAACCTCCCGCTCGAGGGCGGGGCGCTCCCGTTTCGAGACCTCCGGGAAGAGGCGATGCGCGAAGATTTCCAACCAGTTGCGCAGACCATCCTCGCCGCCGTCGAGCGGGGTGGGGCGCTCAAAGCGCTGGGCGAACTCGACAGTGAAGCGGGCGTCCTCCAACAGCGAGATGTATTGCCCCATGGTGGGGAAGTACCACGGTGTCCAGTCATCGGTGCGGTGCCAGCCGGCCCCGTTCATCGCCTTGACGATGGCGCTCAGGATAGCCTGCACGTTCCCTCTCGTGCCAAACTCAGCCACAAACCTGCCGCCCGGCTTAAGCGAACGGTACACGTTCGAGGCGGCCCAGGCAGCCTCGGGGATCCAATGCAGCACAGCGCTCGAGAATGCGGCCTCGAATCGCTCCGGCATCGAGAAGTCGGCGCCATCGCCCTGCACGAACTCGATTGCGGGGTAGTTTTGCTTCGACTGCTCCACCATCGCGGCATCGCTGTCCATGCCCAGCACGGTGGCGCCCTTCGCAGCGATGGCGGCGGTCAGGTGCCCGGTGCCGCATCCCAGATCGAGGATGTGCTCGCCGGGTTGCGGGTCCAGCAGATCTACCACGCCACGGGCGAGGTTCCAGATATAGGAGTGGTTGGCGTCGTACGCCTCGGCGTTCCAGGTAGTGGTCATGGGTTAGTAGTGGTAGCGAGCTTGCGCGAATTCAATGCGGTCATCAAACACCCTGTAAACCAGCCTATGTTCGCCCGTCAGCCGCCGTGACCAGTAGTTCGCTCCTTGAAAGCGTAGCGGCTCCGGCTTCCCAAGACCGTCAAATGGATCACGTAGGACCGCCTCGATCAGTGCGAGTAGTCGCAGTGCCATTTTGCGGTCAGCTCGTACCCAGTACTGCAGGTCGTCTCGAAAGGCGGGGGCAAAGACAGCAGCGGGTTGCAGCGGCACGCTGGCTTAGCCTGCCTTCTTCGCCTCATCTACTGCTAGTCCTACCGATCTCCGGAGTGCCTCGATAGTCATCTGCTCGCCCTTGCCGTGCTCCAGGTCGTCGATGGCCTGGAACAGGCGTAGCCCGTTCCTTGGCGACTGGACCAGATGTACGGTCTCGAGCAAACTGGCCAACTCATCTGCTGCGATGATGGCGACGTTGCGGCCGCCACGCCGCTTCACGATGATGGTCTCGCGGTCGTCCACCGCTTTGTCGCACAGTTCAGCGAAGTGGGCTCGCGCGTTGGAGTACGTAGTCTCTGTCGACATGAGAAGCCTCGCAGTCAGAGTGGTACAGAACTATAGTACCACTCTGACCCCTAGTAGCTCTCGAAGAGCTTGCCCCACTCGGTGCGCATCATGCGGTGCACCCGGCCCTTGCCGATGGCGTTGTACCAGAAGCCGTTGTAGTACAGGTTGCTCGCGGCATAGGCCCACGGCACAATCGGCGAGCGCAGCAGCGCGTTCTCCAGCGGCTTGAGTGGGCCCCAGTAGATGAGCTTTTGGCCGCGGCTGGCGAGCGTGGCCTCGGAGCCGGTGAACTGCCAGTCGACGCCGCTGATATCGGCGCCCACCACCTCGATCTCGCGGGGGTCGCCGCAGCCCAGCCCCATCTCGTGCGCCAGGCGGATGCACTTGATGCTCAGCGGGTCGAAGCCCATCATCTTGGCCGATATCGCGTCGACCGCCACGGGGTCGGCGCCGGCCAGCAGGGTGTTCTTCACGTAGGGCCGCATCGCGCGCGGGCCGGGGCCATCGCCGGCGAAGGTGCCGTCGGTCACGGTGAACACGCCGGGGTGAATCTCGCGCTGGATCATCAGCAGGTCCACCAGCGTCTCGTGAATCACCGAGTGCGTCCAGTGGCGTTCGAAGTTCAGCAGCCCGCCGAACGCGTTCTTCATGGAGCCCGTCATGGTGGTGAACACGTGGGTCTTCATGGTGGGCAGATGCACGATGTTCTTGCCCGGGAACATGGCTGGGATGGTGATGCCCTTGGGATACACCTCGTTCAGCACCAGCAGTTTGCTTTTGGGCACAAACGGGATCCACGGGATGTCGGGCTCGTTGAGATGCACGTTCGGCAGGCCGTACTTGTCGGTCACCACCTTGTGCTTGTTGTTGACCTCACCCTCGTGGCTGTTGACCACCACGGTGCCGTTGTGGGCGGCGATGAGCTGACCCGACCCAGCGGCGGGGTTGCCGTACCCCATGTCGTACAGGCCCTTGATGACGCCCTCGAGCTGCCAGGGGGTGGTGGAGCAGGCCGGGTAGAAGTGCTGCCAGGAGATGTTGATCTTCAGCAGCGTCTCGGGCTCCAGCGGCATGTACTCTTGGTAGCCGGCCAGCTTCATGGCGCGGCCGACGTCGGCAAGCACCGTCTCGGGCTGGGTGTACACCACGGCAACCTTGGAGGTCGCGGGGCGGGTACTGCCGGTGGGGTTCGGAGCGGGGGTGGCGGTTGTGGTCATCGAGGGCCTCCATCAAGTACAACGCAGGGCGCGCCGCCGCGTTGCGGGGCGCACCTGCTAGCGTGACACAAGAACCGAGTGGCGTCGATGGCGAAAAGCACCGGCCCAATCGAGACGAAAGGCCCGTCCGGCTAACGGGCCTTCTTGCGGGCGATAACCTTCTTAGCGGCCCCGGCTACGTCGGCGGCGGTCAGGCCATACTCCTTAAGCAGCTCGGCGGGCTTGCCGGACTGACCGTAGCGGCCTTTGACCGCGACGAACTCCTGCGGGATGGGCGTGTTTTGCACCAGCACCCGGGCGACCAGGCTGCCGAGGCCGCCGTGCTCGAAGTGCTCCTCGGCGGTGACGATGGCACCGGTGTCGGTGGCGGCCTTGAGGATCGCTGCTTCGTCGAGCGGCGCGAGCGTAGCCATGTTGAGCACCCGGGCCTGGATGCCATCCTTCGCGAGCGCCTCAGCGGCATCCACCGCGGCTTTGACCATGATGCCGCAGGCGATGATGGTCACGTCGGCGCCGTCGCGCAGTTGGTCGGCCTTGCCCAGCGTGAACTGATGGCTGGCATCGTACAGGAACGGGAGGGCGGCGCGGCCGGTGCGCACGTAGAACGGGCCCTGGGTGGCCACAGCGACGGCGGTGGCTTGGGCGGCCTCCACGGCATCGGCGGGCACCACCACGTTGAACCCGATCAGCGAGCAGATGAGGGCGAGGTCTTCCAGCGCTTGGGCCGACTTCCCGTCCTCGCCCACGGTGAGGCCGGCGTGGCTGGCCACCACCTTGACGTTGGCATGCGGTATCGCCACGCTCTGGCGGAGCTGGTCGAAGGCGCGTCCTGCCGCGAACACGGCGAAGGTGGTGGCCACGGGAATCTTGCCGCTGGCGGCTAGACCCGAGGCGGTGCTGATCATGCTGGCCTCGGCCACACCGACGCGGAAGAAGCGGTCGGGGTAGGCCTGCAGGTAATAGAGCGACATGGTGCTCTTGCCGAGGTCAGCGTCGACCGCCACGAGGTTGGGGTAGACCTTGCCGCACTCTACCAGCGCGCGCCCGAAAGCCTCGCGGGTGGCGACGCCCGCCGTGACCTTAGCCGGGTCGGCCAGAATCGCGTCGAGGAAGTCGAAGGAACCGGAGAACCGGCCGGAGTCGATTGTGAAGGCCATTAGAACCCCAGCTCCTGCAGCGCGAGCGCGTATTCGTCTTTGTTGGGAGCGCGGCCGTGGAACGCCGGGTTGTTCTCCATGTAGCTGATGCCTTTGCCTTTGATGGTGTGAGCGATGATCACCTGCGGGCGGTCGGTCACCTGCCGCACCTTGTCCAGCGCATCGAGGATGGCGCCGGCGTTGTGGCCGTCGCACTCCTCCACATGCCAGCTGAAGGCGCGCCACTTGTCGGCCAGCGGCTCCAGCAGCGTGGTCGCTTCCACGAAGTCGTCGTTCTGAATGTGATTGCGGTCGACGATGGCGGTGAGGTTGCTCAGCTTGTGGAAGGGAGCGCTCATGGCCGCTTCCCAGATCTGGCCCTCTTGCAGTTCGCCGTCGCCCAGCAGCACGTAGGTGCGATAGGCCTTGCCATCGAGCTTGGCGGCGAGTGCGTGGCCCATGCCGAACGCCAGCCCCATGCCCAGCGAGCCGGCCGACATTTCGACGCCGGGCACCTGGGTGGCGTCGTTGTGGCCTTGCAGAATGCTGCCGAAGCTGCGGAAGCCCGGGAACAGGTCCTTGCTGAAGTAGCCGGCCTCGCCCAGCGCTGCATACATCAGCGGCGAGGCGTGGCCCTTGCTCATGACGAAGCGGTCACGGTCGGGCCAGCTCGGCTGCTTGGGGTCGTGGCGGAGTACGTGGCCGTAGAGCACCGCCAGGATGTCGGCCGAGGACAGCGAGCCGCCGGGGTGGCCGCTGTTGGCCGCATACACCATGTCCACGATGTCGCGGCGCATGTGGCGCGCCCGCTCTTGCAGCTGGGTCAGCAGGTCGGCGCGACTTAGGGCAGTGGTCACAAGGGAACTCCTAGCGGGGGATCAGCCTCATCATAAAGAAACGTTAAGGCAGATGTCCACGTGCGATGGTACCGGGAGGCCGAGTCGAATAGGCCGAGTTCGTTTCGCAAAAAGCGCCGACGCTTGTCACGCCAAGCGCGATTGCTTCGCGCCGCACCGCCACTGGCGAGCAAGGGCGGCGCCCGACGCTAGGACACCACCTGGAGCTTGGGGAACTCGAAAGTGAGGCGGTGCTCCCAGTCGGTCAGCCGCTCCAGACCGTCGACTTCGACCACCTCCTCGTGCATGAGGCAGCGAGGGTGCATCTTGAGGGCGGCGGTGCGGTGGGCCGGACCGTCGGACTGGAACAGTACGGTGCAGCCGCAGGAGAAGCGGGCGGAGTAGAGGTAGAGCATAGGGCCACTTTATCGTAGCACTCGCGCGCGGGCGGGGCATTCGGATTCTCCTCCCTCGCAGGGAGGAGCTAGAGGAGGGTCGAAGTGTCGCTTGTAGCCGACTCCTGGGGTGCGAAAGGGGGTCGAAGGCTCGCTTGCAGCCGAGGCGGTGGCTCTAACGCGCGACCTTCGCCCCCCTCCTAGCCTCCCCCTTCCAGGGAGAGGAATTTCCTCTCG
>CAXNDA010000109.1:0-6146 GCA_964200875.1 Chloroflexota bacterium
GAAACACCCGGCCCAGGTTCGCCTCGGAGAGTCCTTTGCCGTAGTCAGGCGAGGTGTCGAAGTAGTTGATGCCCAGATCCATCGCCTGCCCCACGCCACGCGTGCGCTCGGCCGTGGTAGCCCGCACGATCAGGCCGGCGTTGTCACCGCAACCAAAGCCGATTTCCGAGACCTTGAGGTCTGTGTTTCCGACCATCCGATACTGCATCGACATCTCCTGGGACCATGGTGTGGCGTTGGCGGGCCCAACCTGCTGCGGCTTGACAGTACTAAAGCAGCTTTGCGCCTGGGTTGTCGATCAGACTGATGGCGCGGCACTGCGGGCACAGGACATAAAACGAGATGATATCGCCCTCGGCGACGTCGGCAATCAGCACCGTGCCGCAGCCGCCACACTCGTGGGAGATATCACCATCGCCCCGCAGGAGCGGCGCGGTTTCGGCCGACAGCAGCGTGCCGGCTCGGTTCTTGGGCCGCTCTGTGACCACCTTGGTCTTGATTACTGGCATGTCTACGCCTCCTGAATCGCCATTATGTGATGTGGGTCAGCGCCCGCGCAGCCGTGGGTCGAAGACGTCGCGCAGGGCGTCGCCCAGTAAGCCAAAAGCGAACACCACGCCGGAGAGTGCCAAGCCTGGGTAGAAGGTCAGCCAAGGCGCTGCTTCCAGGTAGCCGCGAGCGCCGAACTGCATCATCCCGCCCCACGAGGGACTGGGCGGCGGCACCCCCAACCCAAGGAAGCTCAGGCTCGCCTCGGCGACGATGGCGGTGCCCAGGTAACCGGTGGCCAGCACGAACACCGGCGCCAGGCTATTGGGCACCACATGCCTCAGCATGATACGCAGGTGCCCGCCGCCGATGGCGCGCGCTGCATCCACGTACATCTCTTGGCAGGTGGATAGGGCTGAGGCTCGCGCAAGCCGCACCACCCGCGGCACGTACGTGACGGCTAATGCGAACGCCACACTATTGATGGAGGGCCCCATCGCAACCACGAGGATGAGCGCGAGGATCAGGGGCGGGAAACCCATCATGCCGTCCACGATGCGCTGCACCAGCAGATCGTAGACGCCGCCTATGTAGCCCGAACTGACCCCGACCAACACACCCACCACCGTCCCAATGAGTACCGAGACCAGCCCGATGTACAGCGAGACGCGTGCCCCGAAGATAATGCGCGAGAACACGTCCCGGCCGTAGGTGTCGGTGCCCAACAGGTAGCCGGCGCCCGGTTCCCGCAGGCGGTGCGGCACGTTCTGGGCGATGGGGTCGTAGGGAGCGATAACGTCGGCAAAGATGGCGGCCAGTACCAGGGTGAGCAACACCACCGCGCCGGCGGCGCCCAAAGGCTTGCGCTTGGTGAAATCCCACAGCTGGCCCAATACGCCGGCGCCCTGCCCCAGTGGAAGGATGACGTCGGCCTGCAGCGGCACGGTGGTCTGAGTCATGGGTGCGCCTACCGGTAACTCAGCCGGGGATCGATAATCCCGTAGCAGAGGTCAATCACCAAATTCAACCCGAGCATCATGAGCACCAGCAGCATCACCAGGCTCTGAATCACTGGATAGTCTCGGGTGGTCGCAGCCAGCACGATACCTTGGCCAATCCCCGGCAACCCGAAAATGGTCTCCAGCACGACGGTACCGCCCAGCAGGCCCGCCAGTTGCAGACCCGAGAGGGTGATGACCGGCATCAACGCGTTCTGCAAGGCGTGGCGAGACACCACCACCCGGTCGGTAAGGCCCTTGGCCCGGGCAGTGCGCACGTAGTCCTGGCGCAGCACTTCCAGCATGCTGGCGCGCGTCACTCTGGTCACATTGGCGCTAAACCCCCAGGCCAGAATGAGCGTGGGCCATAGCACTTTCTGCACGTGGGTACTCGGGTCATCCCACAGGTTTTTGTAGAACACCGGTGGGGTCCATAAGAACCACAGCGAGAGCCCCAGCAGCACCAGCAGCGCTATCCAGAAATTGGGCACCGCATTCCCGGCGATGGTGACCACCCTCACCAGGTAGTCCACCCAGCGGTCTTGGTGCACCGCCGCCAGAATGCCCAGCGGGATGGACACGATGGCCGAGATAATCATGGCGTAGAAGGCGAGCTGAAGCGTGACGGGCAGCCGGCGGCCAATGATGGCGGACAGCGATTCCCGGTCAACCAACGACTCGCCACCAAAGGACCCGTTGATCATGCTGAAAGCCCACCGAGCGTACTGCACCGGGTACGGGTCGTTTAGCCCCAGCGCTTCACGGTACGTCTCTATTTGCTGTTGGGCGCTGGGACTGCTGGCGTCGCCGCCGAGAATGAGTTGGGCCACGTCACCCGGCAACAGGCGCATTACCACGAAGATCGCCACCGACGCCACGAAAAGCGTCGGCACGAAGAGCATGAGCCGCCGAACCAGATACTGCTGCATCAGTCACGTTTCCGATCGCGTGGGGAAGTCTTGGGCATTAGGCCTGCGTCCGCCCGGCGCCCAATTCCTCAAGCTGGTCGTAAATCACACCATAGCGGCCGGTGGGCCCGTCGCGCAGGGTTGTGAAGCTTAGCCGGGTGTGCTGAAAGCCCAGGGCCTCCTCAGGCGTCAGCTTCGAGACGTCGGGAGCGAGCCGGATGTAGTCGTTCTGGGCCGGATCGCGGAACACATTCATCGGTTCACCGCCCTGGGCCACCACATCCATCTGCTGCTTGAGCATGCGCCGGAACAGGATGACGCCCTTGTCCGACTCGCCAAGCTTTTCGTGGTCGCGATCCACGATGAGGCCCTGCGCCCACCAGGCCACCATGTCTTGCGAGAGAATGTAGTCGAAGATGTAGTTGCCCTCTTCGTCCTTCAGCGGAACATCGAAGTACGGAATCACGTCCTGTTTTGGCAGTTCCACGCCGGGGCCTGGATCATAGCACTGGTAGGAGTAGTGCCGGGTGTGGGTGTCATCCACCGGTACCCGGATCTGAAACTCATAGCGTCCAGAGGCAGCGCCGCCGATCCGCACTTTATCGGGGAACACCAGCGGATGCCCAAACCGCCACTCCTCGCTCTCCTCGGGCTGGCCCTCGACGAGACGGCGCTTCAGGATGCCATACTCGAAGGGCTCGAAAGCTGTCTTCTTGTGCTGGCGAAGGAAGTTCTTGGCGGAGCGCGTGCCGGGGTCGATGCCCTTGCGTTTGAGTTGGTACCAGTACATGTGCCCGTGCAGCCACTCCGTGTGCACCTGGTCCACCGAGTTCTCCATGCATTGCAGCCAGTTGCACGGAACGTCGCTCACGCCGATTTGCCGCACCACGTGATCCATCACGTAGAGGTCCCACTTCGGCAGCAGCGGCGCCGGCGCAGGGCCCAGATAGGCGAATACCAGGCCACCCAACTCCTCAGCAGGGTAGGCGGGGATGCGCACGCGGTCTTTGAAGGTGCTGCCCTCCGGCTCGGCCGGCATCTCGATGCACTGGCCGGTCTGGTCGAACATCCAGCCGTGGTAAGCGCAGCGCAGACCTTCGAGTTCGGGGATACCGAACTGGAGGTCCATTCGACGGTGAGGACAGCGCTGACCAACCAAACCCACCCGTCCCTGTTCGTCTTTGTAGAGCGTCAGGTCCTCGCCAAGGATGCGCACCGACCGTATCGGGTTCTCGACAAGCTCAGCGCTGGCGGCTATTGGCCACCAGTAACGCCGCAGCAGCTCGCCCATCGGTGTGCCGGCGCCGACCAACGTCAGCTTCTCGTTCATCTCCTTGGTTTCCATGGGCACCCCTTCATGTAGCGTCGAAGTGAATGGCAGTTGCAGAGTGTATAGCATGCGGGTCCTAGAGAGTCAAGAATAATGGTGAGGTTGTAAGCACTCAGACCTCGGGTGGTGGACTACTGCACTGCTGTCGAATCGCGGCCTTCGGATGGGGGTGGCTCTTCCCGCCCACCGCCCCAGGGGTCTCGAAGTGGGGGACCCTTCGACAGGCTCAGGACAGGCGCCCCGCACCCCTGCCGCCTGAGGGGATTCGCCGTCCCCTCAGGACTCCCCTGTCGAGACGACACCCATCAGTGAGGTGCGGTGGTGCTGCGTGGCTTTAGCCCGCAGTTTTCAAGGCGCAGAGCTCTTACGTGGGGTTGAGGTGAGGATAGCGACTCCCGGGTGTGGAAGGACGCGCCGTAAGTGGAATCGAATGGCTGGATTACGGTACGTCGTCCCGCCAACAGCGTCTGGCGTTCCGTGCCCGCGCTTGCGGGCTGCTCTGGACCACCTACACGTTCACTAAATGTGTGACCTGAACCCATTTGCTTCTGGCAGCGGAGATTGTATTCTTTGCTCATGGGGGTGCACATGTGCTACATGCTCAATGCGTGGCCATAGCGTATACTCATATAAGCATCTTCCGGGTGCGTTTGGCAGGTGCTGCCGGTGGCAGTACACTTGTTTGACTTAGAACGCTTGGGCGCTACAGGAGGCGATCATGTTCGAACCCATCGAACGGTGGGTGAACACCGTGGCGGGTACCACCCGTCCCGACCGCGTAGTGGTGTGTGATGGCAGCGACGCTGAGCACGAGCAGCTCGTCTCGGAGATGGTCTCACAGAAGGTTCTGTTTCCCCTGCATGCATCCGCACACCCTGGGAGCTACCTGCATCGCAGCAACCCCACCGATGTCGCGCGTACTGAGCACTTAACCTACATCTGCTCGGACACCGCGGCCGACGCTGGCCCCAACAACAACTGGATGTCGCGGGCCGACGCGCAAGAGCGGGTGTGGCCTCTCTTCAATGGCAGCATGCGCGGCCGCACCATGTATGTGGTGCCCTACCTGATGGGCCCGCTTAACTCTCCGTACAGCAAGATGGGTGTCGAAATTACCGACAGTCCTTATGTTGTCGCGAACATGCGCATCATGACGCATATGGGGAAGAAAGCGTTGGACTGGCGAGATGAGCAAGGCTCGGACGAGTGGGTTCCGGGCCTGCATTCTTTGGGCGACCTGTCGCCAGACCGCCGCTTCATCATGCACTTCCCCGATACCCGCACTATCTGGAGCGTGGGGTCGGGTTACGGTGGCAATGCGCTGCTGGGCAAGAAGTGTCACGCCCTTCGCATAGCGTCGTCTCAGGCGCGCGACCAGGGCTGGCTTGCCGAGCACATGCTCATTCTCGGCTTGGAATCGCCCCACGGCGACATCACCTATATCGCCGCTGCTTTCCCCAGCGCGTGCGGCAAGACCAACCTGGCCATGCTGCGCTCGCCCTTCGAGGATCAGGGCTGGAAGGTGCACACCGTGGGCGAGGACATCGCGTGGTTGCACGTTGGCGCCGATGGACGGCTGTGGGCCATTAACCCCGAGCAGGGGTACTTCGGCGTGGCTCCCGGCACATCTTCCAAGACCAATCCCAACGCGATGGCAACCGTCTCCCGCAACACCATCTTCACGAACGTTGCGGCTACTGACGACGGCCGGGTGTGGTGGGAGGGGATGGATGGGCCGCGGCCAGCGGGCCTGACCAACTGGCGCGGTGAAGCTTGGACCGATGGCTCCGGGCCCGCTGCCCACCCGAACGCGCGGTTTACCGCACCAGCCAGCCAGAACCCCGCGCTCTCGCCGCACTGGCAAGACCCGCAGGGTGTGCCGATTTCCGCAATCTTGTTCGGCGGCCGGCGTGCTCGCACGGTCCCGCTGGTGGCCCAATCCTTCAACTGGGAACACGGCGTGTTCATGGGCGCCACTATGGCTTCGGAGACGACCGCAGCGGCCACCGGACAGGTGGGTGTGGTGCGGCGCGATCCCATGGCGATGCTCCCCTTTTGCGGGTACAACATGGGCGATTACTGGGCCCATTGGCTCGAAGTAGGCCGAGCCGCCAGCAATCCCCCGGCCATCTTTCAGGTGAACTGGTTCCAGCGGGACGAGGACGGCAAGTTCTTGTGGCCGGGCTTCGGCGAGAACGTTCGGGTGCTGCGCTGGGTGCGCGATCGCGTGCGCGGTGTTGGCGGGGCCGACGAGACCCCGATTGGCTTGGTGCCCAGTTCAGGGGCGCTGGATACCGCCGGCCTCGCTATTACAACGGCCCACCTCAACGCACTCACGCGCATCAACCGCGAGGATTGGCTGATCGAAGCCGGTGACCAAGGCGTCTTCCTGAATAGCTTTGGGGATCGTGTCCCGTACGA
>CAXNDA010000110.1:0-6131 GCA_964200875.1 Chloroflexota bacterium
GTGACGCTGCGTGGCTTTAGCCCGCAGGTTCTCAAGGCCAACTCACCAACACTGGGCTGTTACGGACTGCACGGTCCGCTTCAGGCCCGCGCCGCGCTTCCAACCGACGCTAGTGGTGTGACGCACGTAGTATGGGATGGCTCGGCTCGCGGCCTTCGGATGAGCGCTAAGGTTCCCTCCGCCCACCCCTGGTAGTTTTCTAGGAGTCGAGGGGGCTCCCTCTCGAGCCTGTCTCAAAACCTCCCCGCCACCCGCCCGCGGCGTACGGATGGACGTTGAGAGTACCCACCCACCCACCCACGTACGTCTATGAGGGCTGCCGCCCTCAAACTCCCGCCGGACTTGCGCGGACTGACAGCGAGTTCTGAGACAGGCTCCCTCGAACACCCCCGCCCCTTCGACGTCGCTCAGGGCAGGCGCCAAGGGCTGCCGCCCTCTCTGGACTCCCCCGCTCGGACGTCCACATCACTTTAGGTGCTTCACACCACTAGCGGTAAGGTGACTCCCACCTGTGCGCTGCTTATAATGACCAGCGACATAAGCGGGCGCGCGCCCGTGTGTATCCCCATCACGAGGAGGTACCGAGTGCTCCGAACACGTATCGCAACCCTGGCACTGACCGCGCTTGCGGCCACGGCGCTGGCCTGCGGCACCGTGCAGCCGGCGCCGTCCGGCGGCGGCTCGCAGGGCGATGGCGCCAGCAGTCAACCGAAGGCAGGCGGCAGCCTGAAGGTGCGCATCACCTCAGACATCGACAACTGGGACATCACCATTGCCGACAAGAACATCGCCAGCCGGTATTCGCCGTTGGTAACCAACCGGCTGCTGGGTAACAAGGCCGCCAAGGACGTTGGTTATGGTGACGTGGTGCTGACCCCGGAACTGGCGGAGAAGTGGGAGGTCTCGCCCGATGCCAAGACCTTCACCTTTCACCTGCGCAAGGGGGTGAAGTGGGCCAACCTGCCGCCGCTGAACGGCCGCGAGCTGACCTCTGAAGACGTGAAGTGGTCCTTCGAGTACCAGACCCGCACCGGGCCGATGCAGGGCTCGAAGCTGCCACGCGGCCAGTTCGACTGGATGCTTGAGGGCCTCGACAGCATGGAGACGCCCGACAAGTACACGCTGGTGGTCAAGTTCAAGGAGGCGTTCGCACCCTTCATGAACTACGCCGGCTCGGCCAACATGCCCATGCTGCCCAAGGAGATTTTCGCCGAGAAGGGCAACTTCCAGGACTACCTGATCGGCTCGGGACCCTTTCAGTACGACAAGGCGGCGTCGCAGACCGGTACCAAGTTCACCTTCAA
This sequence comes from Chloroflexota bacterium, assembly GCA_964200875.1. Lineage (GTDB taxonomy): Bacteria > Chloroflexota > Dehalococcoidia > SHYD01 > SHYD01 > SHYE01. The sequence goes on from CAXNDA010000110.1 coordinate 1,305, forward strand.
GAAGAACCCCGACTACTTCAAGCCGGGCCAGCCCTACTTGGACGAGATTGTGGAGCTGGTGATTCGCGACGATGCGACCGCACAGGCCGCGTTCCAGACCAAGCAGATTGACCTGATCTTCGCCGACAGCGCTCCGGGAGCGCAGGTGATTGAGAAAGCCAACCCCCAGGCGGTCCGGTACGAGGGCCCGCTGCCGCAGCCGATGAACATCTACATCAACAGCCGGCCGGGGCAGCCCTTCGCCGACGTTCGGCTGCGGAAGGCGCTGGCGCTGGCCATCAACCGCGACGAGTTCATCCAGACCTTCAGCGCGGGCAAGGGCAGCCCGGCGCTGGCCGGCGCCCTCACCGACACCTTCACCGTAGAAGAGGCGCGGCAGATGCTGCGCTACGACCCGGTGGAGGCCAAACGGCTGGTGGAGGAAGCAGGCTTCAAGGATGGCCTGAACGTCGACTGGCTGCATTTTGCCGACGACAGTTCGGACTACCGCAGCGAGGTGCAGTTGGTGCAGGCCCAGCTGAAGAAGGCCGGCATCAACCTGACGCTGAAGCCGCTGGAGCGCCAGGACGCCATCAACACCCGCCGGGTCGGCAACTTCCAGCTCTCGGGCGTGGGCAAGGCGCTGGACCCCGACGCCGAGTCCTACCTGTTCCAGGTGTTTTACCCCAAGGCCGGCAACAACTACGGCGGCGTCGACGACCCAAAGCTGACCGAGATGATCAACGCACAACGGCGCGAGGGCGACCCCAAGAAGCGGAACGCCATCATCCGGGATGCGGTGAAGTATGTGAACGCCGAGCAGTACTACGGCTTGGCGCTGTACTATAAGACCCGGTACGAGTATTGGACTCCGGCGCTCAAGGACTATTTCCCGCAGTTCTGGGGGCGCTTCATGCCCTACCCGGTCGATTCGGTATGGTTGGACAGATAGCTAAGTTACGTTCGTTTTCAGGAGAAAGCGATGGCCCGAGACTACAAGTTTATTTCCGGCGATTCCCACTTGGAGATCGACTCCAAGTGGTGGATCGACCGTGTTCCGGCGATGTACCGCGACCAAGCTCCGCGCGTGATTCACCTGCCCGACGGCACCGACGCCTGGTCGGTGGAGGGGCAGGGCCTGCGTGGGGTGCCCTTCGACCTGTACGGTGGCAAGGGCCGCGGCGTGTGGAAGCCCTGGGGCCAGAACTACGCGTCGACCCCCGGTACCGGCGACGCGCACCAGCGAATCCGTGAGCAGGACATCGACGGCATCGACGCCGAGGTGCTGTTTCCTGGTCAGGCGTCGGGCCCCTACTTCTGGCGCAACATCAAGGACGACGACGCCTACAAGGCCTGCGTGCGCGCCTATAACGACTATGTGGGCGAGGACTACTGTCCCGTAGACCCAGACCGCCTGATCGGCCTTGGGGTTATCCCCATGACCGGCCTGCAGGATGCCCTCGCCGAACTCGAACACATCGCCCGGCTGGGGCTCAAGGGCATCTGCATGGGCACGTACCCCAGCGGCAAGGGCTACCCGACCGATGAGGATGACACCTTCTGGCGCGAAGCCATCCGTATGAAGATGGCGATTACAGTTCATGTCGAATTCGACCGCAACGGCGAGCGTGGCCGTGGCCCGAGCATGCTGTACCCCAAGCCGCTGAAGAACAACGGCCGGTACGGCCCCAACGTCGACCTGCACTTCCAGGTGTCGCGCTTCGGCCGGGCCGGCTACTTCAACGCCGTGCAGATGGCACTCTCGGGCACGTTTGAGAAGCACCCCGACCTGCAGATATTCTGGGCCGAGACCCAGATCGGCTGGCTGCCGTGGGCGCTGGAAATGTCGGACGTCCGGTACGAGCGGCACCGCTACTGGGCCGAGGAGACGCTGGGCTGGAAGCCGTATCCCAAGCTGCCCACCGACTACTTGAAGCAACACTGCCTCTGGGGCTTCCAGCAGGATCGCGCCGGTGTGCTCCTGCGCGACATGGTGGGCGTCGATAAGCTGATTTGGGCCACCGACTTCCCGCATCAGGAGTCGGAGTACCCGAACTCCCACCCGGCGGTGGTCGCCAAGAACTTCGCCGGTGTTCCCGAGAACGACGTGAAGATGATGGTGCGCGACAACGTGGTCAACTACTTCCACCTCGACGCGAAGTAAGTCGTCGAGCGGTGGTTCTAAAGGGCCCGCCAAACGGCGGGCCCTTTCTGTTGCGTAAGCCCTCACACGACGCTCACGGCCGGTTACCAACTCTTCATGTTCCGCTCATGCCTGGGGGCCTACGATGGCGCCGTTGGGATGATAGTTGGAGGGGTACGTGATGATGAAAGAACCGTCTACCGTGTTTACCGATCCGCCGATCGCGCAGTTGTTGTTTGCGAATCCGAAGCTGGCGTGGCTTTGGCTGCCACTGCGGCTGTGGCTGGGTTGGCAGTGGTGGGAGGCAGGCAGTCACAAGGTGATGGACCCCAAGTGGATGGAGACTGGCGAGGCGGTCCGCGGGTTCTGGACACGGGCCGTAGTGGTGCCCGAGGGCGGCAGGAGCCCGGTGGCGTATGACTGGTACCGAGGCTTCTTGCAGTTCCTGATGGAAGGCCAGCACGAGGTGTGGTTCGGCAAGATGGTCGCCGTGGGCGAGACAGCGATCGGCGTGGCGCTGATCATCGACGCGTTCACCGGCGTCGCCGCCTTCTTCGGCATGTTTATGAACTGGCACTTCATCATGGCCGGCACTGCCAGCACCAACGCCATGCTGATGGTGGTAGCCATGCTGCTGATCATGGCGTGGAAGACCGCCGGATGGATCGGCCTCGACCGTTGGCTGCTGCCGATGGTGGGCACGCCCTGGCAGCGGGGCTCGCTGCTGCCAGTTGGCGGCGATGCACGGCGCACGGCTCAGCCTGCCGGTGGCGGCCCTGCGCCCGGGTGACCACTTGTACGGTTCGGGAATCCATATTGTGAAACGATTCACGAATAGGTACACTAGTCAGTGGGCCAAGGTCCGTCGGCCGGTGTTGCCCACAAGCCTGAGGCCCGAATCTAGAAAGGAGGGCATTGCCATGCGGCGAAGCCCAGTTATCCTCACTTCACTTCTGGCGTTCTCGGGCGCGTTTGCCGTCGCGTGTTCCGGCGGTGGCGCTGGGGGCGGCGCGACGGGCGGCGCCACCGAGGTGAAGGTGAAGCTGAGCGAGTTCAAGTACGAGGGGATGCCTGCGCAACTCAAGGCGGGGCAGGCCTACAAGTTTGTGCTGACCAACGGTGGCGCGGTGGAACATGAGTTCAGTGTGGTAAAGCGGGGCAGCAAGGATCACGTCGGCGCACTCGCAGCGGTGGACGCCAAGGAGCTGCAACCGGGTAAGTCGGTCACCAAGGAGTTCACCTTCAACGAAAAGGGTGACTTCGAGGTTGCGTGTCACCTGCCTGCGCATTACGAGGCCGGCATGAAGGTGGCCATCACCATCAGCTAGCCGCGGCAACGGCGCGGATTAGACAAACCTCCCGGTACTGTGGGCGCCTTGGGTGCTCGCCAGCGGGATGGCAGTAGGTATACTAAGGGGGTGGCCGTTCAGCGGCCGCCCTTTTTTGTGACACTATGGCCACCACCAAACGCGACTACTACGAAGTTCTCGGCATCGAGAAGAACGCGACTGATGAGGACGTCAAGAAGGCGTTCCGGAAGCTGGCGTTCCAGTACCACCCCGATCGCAACAAGGATCCGGAGGCTGAAGCGCGCTTCAAAGAGGTTAACCAAGCCTATGAGGTGATCTCGGACCCCGAGAAGCGGGCGAACTACGACCGCTTTGGGCCCGACGGCGTGAACGGGAGCGCCCAAGGATTCGAAGGCTTCCAGGGGTTCGAGGGCTTCGGCGATATTTTCGACGCTTTCTTTGGCGGTAGCGGCGCTCGCACCCGGCAGGGCCCGCAGCAGGGCCGCGACCTGCGGGTGCAGGTGGACCTCAGCTTCGAGGAGGCCGTATTCGGCGTCACCAAACCCATCCAGGTGCAGCGTCTGGAGCGGTGCAGCCGGTGCAGGGGTGCCCGCACCGAACCGGGCACCGAGGTGGGCAAGTGCGCCAGTTGCAATGGCGCAGGCGAGGTGCGGCGGGTGCAGCAGAACGTGTTTGGCCAGTTTGTGAACGTCGCCACCTGCCCCACCTGCCAGGGCGACGGCCAGCGCATCGACTCGCCCTGCACGCAGTGTCGCGGTGTGGGACGCGAGCGGCAAACCCGCACCCTGGAAGTGAAGATTCCCGGTGGCGTGGAAGATGGCACCCAGATCCGTTTGACTGGAGAAGGCGAGGGCGGCAGCCGCGGGGGCCCAGCGGGGAGCCTCTACGTGTTCCTGCAGGTGGCCGCTCACTCCGTCTTCGAGCGCGAGGGCAACGACCTGTTTTGCGACTTCAACGTCAACATCGCTCAGGCAGCGCTTGGTGCGCGAGTGTCGGTGAAGACGCTGGACGGCGAAGAGGTGTTGGACATTCCGGCGGGCACGCAAACCGGCAAAGAGTTCCGCGTGAAGGGCAAGGGTGTCCCTCACCTACGGGGCGGCGGCCGGGGCGACCTGCGGGTCAGCATCAACGTTACCGTGCCCGAGAAGCTATCCGACGAGCAGAAGCGCTTGTTCGCACAGCTCGCGAGCACCTTCGATGGCGGATCGCCGGCCCCTGATGACGACAAGGGCCTGTTCGGCAAGATCAAGGATAAGCTTGGCGGCGGTTAGTCGCCCAACGCCATGGGATGCAACACGTTGTTGTGCGTCGGCCAGCACGTTGGCTGTTAGCCCGGGCGGTCTTGGCTTGGTCAGCCTTCGGAGAGGCGCGTCTTTCCCGCCCGCCCGCCCCGTA
>CAXNDA010000111.1:0-6111 GCA_964200875.1 Chloroflexota bacterium
GTCGCCACCATGGGCATGCTGATGACCGCTGCATATGTTCTAGCCATGGACACCTTCGGGCCGATCACTGACAACGCTGGCGGCATCGCCGAAATGTCGGGCGCCCCCGAGAGCGCACGGCACATCACCGATGCTTTGGACTCGGTGGGTAACACCACCAAGGCCCTCACCAAGGGGTATGCGCTGGGTTCGGCGGCTTTGGCGGCCTTCTTGTTGTTCAGCGCCTACCTCGACAAGATCAAAGAAAAATTCCACGATATGGGCCGCATCAACCCCGACACTGGTCGCATCTGGGAGTTGACCGACCATGTCGCCATCGACCTCTCCAAAGTCGAGGTGTTCGTGGGCGGGCTCATGGGCGTGATGCTGGTCTTCCTTTTCAGCTCGCTGGCGATTCGTGCGGTGGGCAAGGCAGCCGGCGACATCATCGAAGAGGTGCGTCGCCAGTTCCGCGAGAATCCCGGCATCATGCTGGGCACGGTACGCCCCGACTATCGCCGAGCGGTGGACATCACCACAACCGCGGCGCTGCGCCAGATGGTGGCGCCAGGCGTGCTGGCGGTGGGGTTACCTCTGGTGGTCGGCGTCACCTTCAAGCTGGTCTTGGGCGGCGACGCCGGGTGGCAGAGCGTGGCGGGTATGCTGATGGTGGGTACCATCGGCGGCATCATTCTGGCCACCTATCTGAACAACGCGGGCGGCGCGTGGGACAACGCTAAGAAGTATATCGAGGCGGGGAACCTGAAGGACGAGAACGGGAACGTGCTCAGGAAGGGCTCGGATGCGCATGCAGCGGCGGTAGTCGGTGATACTGTGGGTGACCCCTTCAAGGACACCGCAGGCCCCTCACTGCACGTGTTGGTCAAAATGCTCAGCACGGTCACGCTGGTGATGGCGCCGATGTTCATCTAACCGGTGGTTGATACCGGATGCACAACATGGGGAGGCAGCGGCCTCCCCATGTTTCTTTTGTGAATATCGCCAAACGGCCTCTTTACCTCGGCCTCGTTTCAGCTATGATGGTCACAAGATGTAGTGCGCGCGGTTGGGTTAGCGTGCTACGCATGGTTCTGCTGAACTGAATCAGGAGGAAGACAACATGCTGACGAAGGAAAATAACGAGACTATCAGCCGGATTGGCCCCGGCACTCCTATGGGCGAGGTAATGCGGCGCTACTGGATGCCCGCGATGCTGTCCGAGGAGTTGGAGGAGATCGACGGTCCGCCCAAGCGGGTGCGACTGTTGGGCGAAGACCTCGTCGCCTGGCGCGACAGCGAAGGCAAGATTGGCCTGATGCAGAACTCCTGCCCGCATCGGGGCGCCAGCATGTTCTTTGGCCGTAACGAAGAGGCCGGCCTGCGCTGCGTCTACCACGGCTGGAAGTTCGACATCACCGGCGCCTGTGTGGATATGCCGAACGAGCCAGCCGAGAGCAACTTCAAGCACAAGATTAAGGCCACTGCGTATCCCGCAGAAGAGCGCGGCGGTGTCATCTGGGCGTACATGGGCCCGGCCGATAAGCAGCCCCCGCTGCCCGGTTACGAGTGGGCACGGCTGCCGAAGGGGCACTCCTTCATCTCCAAGACCTTCGAGGACTGCAATTGGTTGCAGGCGCTGGAGGGTGGCATCGACTCTTCGCACTCGTCCTTCGCACATCGCACCTTCTCCAACGACAAGGCCACCGGCCTTCGTAGCTTCCGCAACCGGTCCACCGCTCCACGCCTGGAGGTGGTGACCACCCCGTGGGGTTACACCTACGCCTCGCTGCGGCACCTGCAGGAAGAGAACCAGGACTACGTGCGGTGCTACCAGTTCGTGATGCCGTTCCAGCAGATGCGGGCCGGCGGCATTGAGGGCATGGTAGACCGGGTATGGGTGAACGGCCACCTGTGGGTGCCCATCGACGACTACAACACCTACGCCTACAACTTCCAGTACGCCCGCGACGGCGGCCCAATGGACAAGCAGCAGTGGCTGAACAACGAGCATGGCGCCGGCCGTGGCCCGCAGGACTTCCTGCCCGGCCCCGATTACAAGCTGATCGCCAACTCCAGCAACGACTGGCAGATCGATCGGACGATGCAGAAGAACATCAACTTCACCGGCATCACCGGCACCAACACGCAGGACTTCGCGCTGCAAGTGACCATGGGCCCGGTGTACGACCGCACCAAGGAGCATCTGGGTTCGGCAGATACGGCGATCATCGCCGCCCGCCGCCTGTTGCTGAAGGCGGTAGCTGACGTGCAAGCCGGCCATGACCCGCAGGGTAACCGCGGCGAGGGCGACTACGCACGACCAGCCGAGAACGTAATCGGCGGGGATGTCTTGTGGACCGAGTTCTTCGCTAAGGAAGTAGTGACGGCCAGCTAGGCTACGTAGGCCAGAGACTGAAGGAGGGAGGCCGGGTTCGGCCTCCCTCCTTTCGTCTACCGCCACGCGGGGCTCCTATGACCCTCCGTCGCTCCATATCGGTGGCCACGGGTTGGCATTGGCCCCTCGGGACCCGGTTGCCTCGAGTGGTTCGTCGTGGTTCCCAGCGCCATCTGTGGTGCGTAAGAGCTGAGTGTTGGTGAGTTCGCCTTGAGAACCTGCGGGCTAAAGCCACGCAGCATCACCGCACGGTACTGATGGGTGTTGTCTCGGCAGGGGAGTCCTGAGTACCGCCGCCGTAAACGGCGGGCCGGGGGATAGCGAGTCCCCTCAGGCAGGGGGTGGGGGTGCCTGTCCTGAGCTTGTAGAAGGGCCCCCCACCACCTCCAAGTTTACGAGGGTGGGTGGGCGGGAGAAGCGAGGTCACTCGAAGCCGCGGTTCGACAGTGGTGCGACGAGCCCGACACCCGAAGATTGAACTCTTACAGTGGTGCGCAAACCTTCCCCCATCCGCCTATTCGCGGTACCGTCTATAGTGCGGCGGGTGCCCGTTGCTGACTCCCGTTCACCGACTCCCAACCCGAGGTGTTCCTACCGTGCCCGAAGCATCCGTCTCCATGGACAAAATCGTCTCCTTGGCCAAGCGCCGCGGCTTCATCTTCCAGAGCAGCGAGGTTTACGGCGGCCAGGGCGGAGCGTGGGACTACGGGCCCTTGGGCGTGGAGCTGAAGAACAACCTGAAGCGGGCCTGGTGGCGTGCGAACGTGCTGCAGCGGCCCGATATGGTGGGCCTGGACGCCGCGATTCTGATGCACCCCCGCACGTGGGAGGCCAGCGGCCACGTGGGCCACTTCACCGACCCGATGATCGATTGCCGCAGTTGCAAGCACCGGTTTCGGGCCGACCACTTAGTGTCGGGTGTGGCGCCGACGGCCAAGGGCGGTACGGTGCGGTTCAGCGTGGACCGCGGCACCGAGGCTCAGGTGCTGGAGGGCCTGCGCGCCGCCGCCAAGAAGGCAGGCAGCAGTATCGACGAGGCGGAGGTGCGGGTGGCGGCGCTGCACGGGCCCGACGCCCACCTGGTGGGGCCGTCGACCAATGCGCCGTGCCCCACTTGCGGCGAGGTGGCGCTGACCGAGCCGCGCATGTTCAACCTGATGTTCAAGACCTTCGTGGGCCCGGTGGAAGAGGCGGCGGCTCAGGTGTATCTGCGGCCCGAAACGGCCCAGGGCATCTTCGTGAACTTCGCCAACGTGGTTACCAGCATGCGCCGCAAGCTGCCCTTCGGGATCGCGCAGATTGGGAAGGCGTTTCGTAACGAGATCACACCCGGCAACTTCACCTTCCGCAGCCGCGAGTTCGAGCAGATGGAGATCGAGTTCTTCTGCAAGCCCGGTACCGACGACGAGTGGCACCAGCGCTGGATGGCCGACCGCATGGCCTGGTACACCAACCTCGGCATCGACCCCAGCCGGCTGCGCCTGCGCCCGCACGACCCCGACGAGCTGGCCCACTATGCCAAGGGTACCAGCGACATCGAGTACTTCTTTCCCATGGGCTGGAGCGAGCTGGAGGGTGTGGCCAACCGCACCGACTACGACCTGAAGCAGCACATCGAGTTCAGCGGTCAGAGCCTGACCTACTTCGACGACGAGACGAGTGAGCACATCGTCCCCTACGTGATTGAACCGTCGGCAGGCGCCGACCGCGCCGCGCTGGCCTTCCTGCTCGATGCCTACCACGAGGAGGAGGTTCCGGCCGGCGAAGGGAAGACCGAGACTCGGGTGGTGCTGAAGTTCCACCCCGACGTCGCTCCTGTGAAGGTGGCGGTGCTGCCGCTCAGCCGCAACGAGAAGCTGACCCCCACGGCACAGGCGGTGTATGCCAGCCTGCTGAAGGGGCTGCGGGACTGCGTGGTGCAGTACGACGACTCCCAGAGCATCGGCCGCCGCTACCGCCGGCAAGACGAAATCGGCACGCCGTACTGTGTCACGGTCGACTTCGAGACGGTGGAGAGCGACCAGGCGGTCACCCTCCGCGACCGCGACAGCATGACGCAGGAGCGTGTCGCCATCGCCGATCTGGTGCCGGCCCTTCGCCAGAAGCTGGGGTGGGACGGGTAGTACCGCGAGAGGGTCCTTCCGGATTACCTGGGGCGTCCCATCCGTGTGACGGACGAGCGGTGGGCGCACGTTCTTGAGCATCCGGAAATGGCACGGCACGAGGCATCCCTGCCGATGGTGCTCGCACGACCCGAGGTGGTCATCGAGTCCGCCAGCGACCAGACGATACACTCGTACCATCGAGACCACGGCGGCGACGGGCCCGGTACGGGCGCGATGGGGGCGGGACGCTGTCTCCGCACGACTTACACGGAGCTAGCCCGCAAGCCGCGAAGCCTAGAGGTGTTCTGGGAGCAGAACAACACTCGGCACGAACTGTGGCGCAGCGCACGCACGGGGAGAGTTGCGTTCATCCCCGCGACACCGCGGGCCACGAGATCCCGACCGTCACCCCCCGTTCCATCCTGCGACAACTCGGCCTCACACTCGATGACCTAAACCAGGCATAATGGTGGAGGCGGCCTCTCGCCGCGCCGTCGCCTGTTCCTGTCGCTTGCTCTTCGTCCCAAAGCTATGCGCATCCTCCACTTCGCAGACCTCCATATCGGGGTCGAGAACTTCGGCCGCACCGACCCGGTGACCGGCCTCTCGACGCGTCTGCTGGACTTTCTGGCGGCGTTCGACCAGTTGGTGGAGTATGCCCTGGCCAACGACGTGGACCTGGTGCTGTTCGCCGGCGACGCCTATAAGAGCCGCGACCCCAGCCAGACGCAGCAGCGCGAGTTCGCCCGGCGGGTGGCGCGCCTGACCCGGGCCGGGGTGCCGGTGTACCTGCTGGTGGGCAACCACGACCTGCCGTATGCCGCCGGCCGCGCCACAGCGATCGACATCTTCGATACGCTGGACGTGCCGCTGGTGACGGTGGGACGCCGCATCGGGACGGAGCTGGTGCAGACGCGCAAGGGCCCGCTGCAGGTGGTGGGCGTGCCCTGGCTCAATCGAAGCTGGCTACTGACGCAGGACGAGTATAAGAACCTGCCCGCCGATGCGCTGAACGAGGCGCTGGAGCATAAGCTGGCCGACCTGCTGACGGTGCAGTTCGATGGTGTGGATAGCGCACTGCCCGCGGTGCTGGCGGGCCACCTGAGCCACGCCGACGCGATGCCCGGCTCGGAGCGCCGTATGACGGTGGGCGCCGACCCGATATTCCTGCGCAGCATGCTGACCAGCGTGCACGGCAACGTGGAGTACGCCGCGCTGGGCCACATTCACCAGCGGCAAGAGCACGGCAACGTGTACCCCCTCGTCTACAGTGGCAGTCTGCAGCGGGTCGATTTCGGCGAGGAGGGTCAGGAGAAGGGGTTCATGGTCATCGACATCGACCCCGATGCCAAGCCCGGCGACCGCCTGCGCAGCCATGAGTTTGTGCCGGTGACCGCGCGCCAATTCCTGACGCTAGACATTCGCTCGACAGGCGCCAATCCCACCGAGGATGTGTTGCGGGCCATCGAGCGGCGCGCCGCCGAGGTGGAGGGCGCGATCGTCCGGGTGCGGGTCACCCTGCAGTCCGGCACCGAGGGTCAACTCGATGACCTGGCAATCCGGCGGGCGTTGCTGCCGGCGCACTACATGGCGGGCATCTCCCGCGAGGTGGAGGGCGCACAACGCAGCCGG
>CAXNDA010000112.1:0-6046 GCA_964200875.1 Chloroflexota bacterium
CAGGTCGGCTGGAAGCGGGTCAACGCCCCTGACCACGAGGCGAGCACCATCCACCCCCACGGTCGCCCCGGTTGCCCGCACTCGGTCGAGAATGTCCACAGCGTTCATGTCAGACCTCCACCCGTCTGGCGTCTTGTTTGTTCCCGATCTTGCTCGCGTGTTCCCGATCTTCAGACGAGATCGGGAACAGCTTTTCGGCCTCTGCAGGCACGGAATATGAGGGTTGTTCCCCTTGTTCCCGATGTTCCCCCAACGTAGATAAGACCCCCCCATCGGACTCCATTGCGGGCTGCATGCTGCATTCTGTTGTTCTCTTACCCCCTTCCATCAGATCAGGGGGAACATCGGGAACATCGGGGAATTCCGCTGATTCCGTGCCTGGCTCAGTGCTAAAAATGTTCCCGATCGTGTTCCCGATCTCTTGTGCATCACCAAGATCGGGAACATTCCTGCTGGCATCACCGGAGGGTTCCGGAGTGCCCGGCCCGCGCCGCCGCAGCTTGATGACCCGTAGCGAGTCAGGGCCGCGCCGTACCTTGACGGTGCGTCGGCCGCCTGCCTCCACCGCTATCCAACCCTGGGACTCCAGCAGCTTGAGCAACACCTTGTCGCCGGTGGGGAACACCTGACCGCTCTTGGCGGCTGCGCCCAATACGAACTGGTACGCCGCCTCAGGAATCAGGTAGAGCCAGTCGTGGTCCACCCATCCCAGATAGGCGGCGTTAGCCGGATGGCGGAGCACGAGGTCGTGCTCGCCCCGGACAATCACCGCCTCTTCGCTCCAGCCCCAACGGGTGGCATCGGGTGGCGGGCCGCCATCCGGGGCTTCCAAGAACGCCGTGCGGGCGGCGAAGCCGTTATGGAGAAGGGCGAGGAACCGGGCCACCGGGTGTTGGTTCGCGGTATCACGCCGCTGGCTTGCGGCGAGCGAGAGCAGCGCGGTCCAGGCCCGATCCCGCCACCCCTGGTGTTCAGGCTCTGTGATCACGCCAACCTCGGTCGCAAAGCGCAGGAACGTGTCGAGGCCGAGGAAGAGGTGGGCCACTTGACCTGGTTCGCGGGCATGGCCGTTGCCGCGCGCCACGCTGCGATACTCACGGAAGCTCAGTGAGAGGGAGGCCCCCATCTCATCCGCATGCTGCGCCAGCCACTGGAGGTACCCGGCCATGGCTGCGGGGTAGAGCTTGCTCTGGTGTTGGGCGGCACTCAAGGATTCGACGGTGACCGACCCCTTCAGTACGGGAATCTGGAACAGGCGCGCCGCCGAGGAGTAGCCTTCTGGCAGCAGTTCGCCGGTGGCTAGGGCGAGGCCTCGTGGCGGCATGTCTGGACGCAAGGTCGTGTCGGCCCGCATCCGGCCACGGCCGGCGTTGTTCCCGACGCTGCGGGCTAATCGGGACGCCACCGCCGCCATGGCCTGTGCCCGCGCCCGGTCGTTCTCGGGGTAGTAGTCATCGACCACGATGAGGATGTCCTTGGCCCGGAACAGCAATCCTTCGAGGGAGTTGGCGGTTCCCAGGAAGTTCGCCGGCAGCGTTTGCCGGGTGAAGGCGCCATAGTGGGCCTGGCCGAGGGTTGCATCCTCGCTCTTAAAGGAGCCAGAGTCACCCACCATCCAGGGCAGCAGATCGTATCGGTCGTCTCCTAAGAACTCGCGCAACGGGGCCAGGTAGGTGGCCCCTAGCAGTGGCGCGGTGATCTCCAGCGGCCCCATGGAGAGGAGTCCAAAGCTCGCAGCGACCGCAGTCCGAAGAGTGTCACCCTGCGGCGGCGGCGGCAGGTCCACTCTGCCGAGGTTGCCCGGCAGGTGGACTTCCACTTCTGCGTGATGCCCGTCCGCACCGATAGCCCCGCCAGCGTGCAGGAAGAGCCGCTGGCCTTCCACCGTGCGCCAGCCGGTGTGAGCGTAGGCCCGGCGAACTGGGACCTCGCCGCTTAGGAACTGGATTGCGGCGCGTGCATGGTCCCTGATAGTCGCCCCGGCGTGAACCACGGCGTCGGCACCCAGATACTGGAGCGGCCATTGCATGCCGCTGAAGGTGGCTCCGGGGATGGTGAACGAGACCTTCTTGCCACGGTGCGTCGCCTCAAGCTCAAGGAAGAGGTGCTCCTCCGCACCGTCGTCCTCGATCACTTGGCCTACGATGCGGGCAGTGAAGTTGGTGAGCGGGACACTCATGTCGCCATGCTGGGTGCTCTTCAGAAGGACGAGCCCGCCGTTTGCTTCCCGATAAGGGTGCGCGGCGGCCATGACCATATCCGGCGCTCGGCCGATAGACTCAAGACCCAAGGCTGCTTTCCACTCCTGCCAGGTCTTGCCCTGTCCTTCAGGATGGAAGCAATGACCTGCGAAGGGCCCGTCCGGCAGCTTCTGCCCGACACCGCACTCGAAGTCCCGCCCATCGTCGTGGAACAGGCAGCGGTGCAGGTGGTACCAGGTCACGCCATTCGCGTCCGGCGGCTGCTCCCGGTAGTCGTACCCCGCAGCAGTGAGCCGCTCCGCGAGGCTGCTGGCGCCCGCAGGCCGTTTCGAAGTGGATGCGGTGTTGGCCGACGCCTTGGTCCGAGCCTTGGCAGGCACCGCGCCAGCAGCGGATTCAAGCAGGTCTGGCCCGACCACTTCCAGCTCATCTGGCACATCAATTAGGTGCGACCGCCGGTGGGGACGCTCAGGGTGGTTCTCACCCTTCGTCTTCGTGGTGCCGATGAGCCCCACGATCCGCGCCGCGTTGGTCACGCTGGTATCGATGTGCACGTGGTCGCTGGAAAAGCGGGCTGCCAGCGCTTTGAGGACTCCCTCGATCAGGCGCGTGATTTCTGGGGTGTTCGGCAAGTCCACGCGGTAGAGCGCGTAGGCGCCGTTCCCTGACATGGCGGTTAGGGGCGCTGGCCACCCTTCGTCCATCAGTGATGCGACCAGGGCCTGCATGAAGGCGACCGCTGCATCACGCTCTTCATCAGTACTGCTGATGCCCGCAGGGCGCTTTGGGTCACAGTCAATGAACAGCCATTTGCGGGCCAACACATCGCTGTCGGCGCTCGCGTGCTCGGCGTCATCGATCACCCGGTTGTTGGCACGGGCGAGGAGGGCCGGGCTGACCGGGTTCAGCGTGACGAACATGCTCGCCTTGCCGTCGAACCGCAGGGCAGCATCGACCAGCTCTTCCGGCGTTGTGAAGTAACCGGACGCCGTCTGCTTGTACTTGTTATGCTTGGGGACGCGCAGCTCGCAGACCGCGCGGTCAGCCCACAGGAGGGTCAGAAACCGGATGGCCTCGGTTCGGGCTAGAGGGTTTAGCGCTGCCATCGTCCACCAGGAAGCACCAGTTCCCGATGGACAAACTTGGTGTAGTCACGACTTGCATGCGTGCCCGTGTGGATATTCTGGCGATCCCGTCAAAGAATGCACGTGTTCACCATCGGCGGTCGCCCGCTACCAGCGGCGGATTAGCGGGCCGCTGCTCGATCGCATCGACCTGTTTGTGGAAGTGCCGCGGTTGGAGTACGAGAAGCTGACCGCCGAAACGCAGGCGGAGTCTTCCACGCAGATACGCGCCCGCGTCGAAGCGGCTCGGCAGCGGCAGCGAGAGCGCTTTCGGTCGGCGCGCCTGGGGGCCAACGCCGACATGTCGCCGCTGGAGTTGCGGGAGTACTGCAAGGTGGAGGCCGACGCCCAGGCCCTCCTGCGGGCCGCCATGAAGCAGTTCAACCTGTCGGCCCGCGCCTTCCACCGCATTCTGAAGGTGGCCCGCACCATCGCCGATCTGGCGGCTGCACCAACCATCGCCGCCGCCCACGTGGCCGAGGCCATCCAGTACCGCCCGCGCTCCCTGCTGAATTGAGTCATGCCCCGCATCAGCCACTTCTTCGGCATAACGGTCACTATGTATTTCAACGATCACGAGCCCGCGCACTTCCATGCGAGCTACGCTGGAGAAGAGGTGCGCGTTGGCATTAGTGACCTGCAGCCGTTGAGCGGTTCCGTGCCGAGGCGGGCATGGGCGCTGCTGCTCGAATGGGCCGCGCTGTACCGGCTACAACTGCGCGACAATTGGGAACGGGCGAGGGTCGGCGAGCCATTGAGGCCCATCGACCCACTTGACTAGGTGGAAGGAGGGTGCCATGGTCCGGGTCGCCGCGGCTGAGGTCGTGTCCGGGTTTTTAGTGCGAGTCACGTTTACCAATGCCACCGTCCGCGAGATTGATCTCGAGCAGTATCTGCATGGGCCGATATTCGAGCCGCTGAGGCGTGACGCTGCGGTATTCCGCTCATTCACCGTCGACCCCGAATTGGGCGCCATTGTGTGGCCAAACGGCGCCGACATCGACCCTGACGTGCTCTACGGGGACCTCACGCCGTCTTGGCGGGTGACTCAGGCGCCGTAAGGGACTGCGCGTCGGCCGCCGCTCCCTACAAGTCGGTGCAATACGCGAAGGCGTTCCCCACCGGCGAGGCCCACACGTCCACGTAGTCCACGATGGTGGTGGGCCGGCCGTCGGCGACGGCTGCCGCGGCGATCCAGGCGCACGTTTCGCGGGTTCCCAGGGCCGGGCCGCCCGGCGTGGGCAGGCCGGTGATGTTACGGGTCGATTTGGAGAGGTCTTGGCTGGGGTCGTCGGCCGGTATCACATAGTTGTCGTGGTACTCGGCCATGGCTTTCACGTTGCCAGCCGCCAGGTAGTCCAGAATCTGGCGGTCGAACTCGGTGTTGAGCCAGGCGCCCGTCATGTTCGGCGTGTGCCACAGCCCGCCCGAGCCGGCCACGGCCACCCGCAGGTCAGCCGGATACTCGTCGATGACTTCCCGTACGGCTTTCCCAAACTGGTAGCAGCGCATCGCAGTCGCCTGCGGAGCGAAGTAGAGGTTCATCATCACCGGCACAATGGGCAGCTTCCAGTCGGTAAGCTCCTCTGCGGTGCGAATGATACCGCCGGCGATCCCGCGGTCGGGCTTCGGCATGTCCATGCAAAACGCCGGGTCGAACCCCCGCTTCATCACGCCGGTCAGCACCGCAGTGGCCAGCTCGGGGTGGCCGGGAAAGGCGGCGCCGGGCTCGGCGTGGCGCCCGGCCACCGGTCCCCGCTCGGGGCGCGGATTCTTACGGAACTCCTTGCCGACGTAAATGGCGAAAGTGGGGTAGTTGTTGAAGTCGAAGCACTCCAACTGGTCGTCGCTGAAGCACAGCAGCACGTCGGGCTTCACTTCGGCCACCTTCTCGCGCAACACCCGGAAGGCATCGTGCACGCGGGCGGCCTTGGCGATGTTGGTGGCGTCGTCCTCGATGGGGGTGTCTTCGCGTATGGGCCGGGAGATGCGCCGTTCGCGCCACAGCTCGCCGGGCATGGATGTGGTACCGCCGTGGGAGTGGTGAAAGACACCGACCAGCTTGGCCATGGACTAAGGCCTCCTCGTGACGTGGGGTTGTGGTTCGGGGGTGGACGCTACCGGCTCCCGAAGATTCCCCGTGAGTATACCCCCAACGTCACCCGGATCGGCCGATGCGGGCCCCCCGACCGACGATCACATCACCCTGTTCAGCACCTGCAGCGCCTCCCATAGCGCAGCCCACACCTGCCGGCGTTCGGCGTCGGTGAGGTTGCGGCCGGCGAGACGGCGGGCGTTGCCGACAGCCGTGCCCGCTAAGAAGCCCCAGGCCTTGGGCGTGCCCACCCGCCAGGCTGTCACTTGGTCCATGTGGTCGCGCAGGGTGGCGGTGATGGCCTGCTGGATGAAGGCTGGGAGGCTGGCCGAGGCAGCGGGGGGCATAGGCGTTAAACTACAGCTCTTCCGGGGGAATACAACGTGCCTGGAGGACCCTCTAGAGATTACCGGCCCCATGCCTGTTTGTGCCTCAGCGGCCGGTTAATTCGACGCCTACGGGCGTGGGGGGTGTCCCACACTTCGAAACCCCGGGGTGGGCGGGCGGGACGAGCCAGCGCTCATCCGAGGGCCGCGGACTCACCGCACACGGGCGATGACCACCTACGCTCGAGGCTCTCACGTGCAGGAGCTTGTGTACGAGCTAAGCCGAGTCCATGGGTATAA
>CAXNDA010000113.1:0-6013 GCA_964200875.1 Chloroflexota bacterium
AACGCTGGTGGGTGGGCGGGAAAGACGCGCTTCTCCGAAGGCGAATCAGCGAAGAACGTACCGGTGAGGAGGTGGACTGCTACGAGATCAACAGAAATGTGGTGCACCCGACTGGGCGCTTAGAGACCTGCGGGCCAAAGCCACGCAGCACCACCATATCGCACGGATGGGCATCGCCGGCAGTTGGGCGTGTCCGGAGGCCGCAGACGCCACAGCGCACTGATGGCCCCCACCCCGCTCATCGCTTCGACAAGCTCAGCAAACAGCCCACCTGCGCCCTGCCTACAGTCGAACCGGCGGCGCGCCAGCTCGTCGCCGGGGCCCAATCGCATCAGGGACGAATGCCCTCAGGAGAACTTCGGTTCGCGCTTCTCCAGGAAGGCGCGCACGCCTTCTTTGTGGTCGCTGCCGGCCTGCGCGATGGCGAAGGCGCGCTGTGCCTCCCACAGGTGCTCGGTAAAGTTCTCGTTCTGTGCCTTACGGGCCAGGAGCTTGGTCATGGCGTGGGCCATACTGCTGCCCTTCGCGATGCGCTGAGCCAACTCAAGGGCGGTCGCCAGCAGGTCGTCGGGGGAGGTTAGCCGGCTCACCAGGCCAATCCGGTAGGCCTCTTGGGCGCCGATGGTGTCGCCGGTCAGCTGCATCAGCATGGCGTTGCCGCTGCCCACAATCCGCTGGAGCGTCCACGCGCTGCCGTCGCCAGGGGGTATGCCCATGTTCACGAAGCTCTCTTTGAACACGGCCCGCTCCGAGGCGACCCGGATGTCGCAACACAGCGCCATGCCCAGGCCCAAGCCCGTCGCGGGCCCGTTCACCGCAGCAATCACCGGCTTTTGCAGGCCCATCAGCTTGACCACGATATCCCAGGTGTTCAGCGGCGTGCGGCGGCCGTTGACTGCGGTGGTATAGGCGGGGTCGAGCTGCTCCCACGTTCGGGGTTGCGGCGAGGCACCGGCCTCTTCCAGGTCCTGCAGCTCGGCTGCGAACTCACCGACGTTGAAGCCGGAGCAAAAAGCCGGGCCAGTGCCGGTGAGAATCAGCACCTTGAGGGCGGGGTCCTCGTCGAAGGCCTCGACCTTGGCGATCAGCTCCGCGGCGAGCGCAGAACTCAGCGAGTTGCGGGTGCCGGGGTCGTTCAGCGTGAGTACGCAGACGGCCCCATGGGTCTCGGTCAACACGTAGTGGTCGGGCGCCTGGTGCAGCTTCTCCACGGCGGGGCGCCACGGAGGCGACCAGTGACCGATGGCGGACGCTAGGCGTTCCTTGGTGGTGGTAAGCGTGCTATTGCTGAACATGGCAACCTCCGCCGGAGCAAGTGAGGCAACGTGATCACGATCACTATCGCAGTTAATACTGATACGCGCGTGCTTTAGATTCAATGGACATGACGGGGCAAACCAGGGCTATTGTGTTAACGCTGGTTAAACGTTTGTACCGTTTTCCGCCGGCAAGGCTCGGGTGGACGTTCCGCCAGCGCCCCTGGAGCGGTTTATACTGGCTGCAATCTGTTGAGAGGTGCGCCTATGTTCCGGCAAGTCCACCATATGGGCATCGTGGTCGATGACCTGGAACGCGCCCGCAAGGTGTTGGGGGAGGGCTGGGGCCTGCGGGTCAACGAAGACCGAACCCCGGGCGCCGACGGCGCCTATGACGCCACCATGCAGGCGCAGGTGCTGGAGTTCCCCCTCGGGGAGGGCTTCGTACGGGTGTTCCGGCCGAACGGTCCCGACAGCCCCATGGGCCGGTTCCTGGGCCAGCGGCCCGGCGGCGGCGCCCACCATGTGTCACTGGTGTCCGACACTCCCGAGTACGACGTCACCCGGTTGATGGCGGCCGGCGTCCGGCTGTGGCTGCCGCCCACCAAAAGCGATTGGGACGGCAAGAGTCCCGTGTACTTCGACCCGGCGACCACTGCCGGGGTGATAGTGCAGTTGTGGCCCGACGACGGCTACGACGTGAGCCCGCAGTACCGGGGCGAGGGCGTGTTCACCAAGCTCCACCACTGCGGAGTCGCCATGCGGTCGGTGGCCGACGCCCGTCAGCTTTGGGTCGACATGGTGGGCTGTCCCGTGGATATGCGGCGCTCGCCCCTGCCCGAAGGCCGGCCGGTGGGCGCCGACTACGATCCCGACCGTCCCGCCTCCGACCCCGTGCAGATCCTCGACATGCCGGTCGGGCAGACCGAGATCGAGGTCAGCGTGCCGCGCGATATGCGCAGCGGCACCGGCAAGTTCGTGGAGCGCTTCGCCGAGCAGGGCGCCGCTATCCACCACATCTGTCCCTACGCCCCCGACCCGGAGCGGGCCGTGGCCTACCTCAATGCCCGCGGCCTGCAGCAGATCGGCGCGCTGCCACCGGCCCGGCCCGGCGCCCCGAGAGTGTCGTGGTACCACCCCAAGAGCGTGCTCGGCGTGCTCATGGAGATCTGGCATGATGTGCCGTTTGACGCCCCATAACACGCCAAAGCCGGCCCAAAGCAAAACTAAACGCTAAATGGAGGGCCCGTTGCCCGATTCAGACACCCTGATCCCCCCAGAAACCACCGCCATGGTGGGTACCAACACCGGCCGCGGTGCACCAAAGCTGGTGGACCGCAACACGATCGGCCAGTTTGCCACCGCGATCGGCAGCGCCAACCCGCTGTTTCGCGATGAGGCGTCCGCCAAAGCCGCCGGCTTCACTGGTGTGGCAGCCCCTTTGAGCTACCCCATCTACAACGTGCCCAGCGGCACCGATCGCGACTTCGACCTCAAGTTGCCGCTCACCCGCCGGGTCCGCGGCGGCGACGACTGCGAGTTCATCGCCCCCATCCAAGAGGGCGACACCCTGACCGCGGAGACCACTCTGACTGAGGCCCGCCACCGCAAGGGCAGCACCGGCGACCTGATCATCACCACCTTCGAGACCCGCTACTACAACCAGCGCGGCGAGCTGGTGATGATCGAGCGGCCCACCGGCGTGTGGCGGTGACGGCCATGCATTACTTCGAGGATTGCGCCGTGGGCAAGGAGTTCACCTTGGGCCAGCGGGGGCCCGTGACCACCGAGATGATGGCACGCTGGGCGGCCGGCTCGGGCGACTTCAACCCCATCCACTACGACCGGACGGAGGCGCTACGGCAGGATCTGTCCGATGTCATCATCGCCGGCCCCATGAAGTTCGCCATGCTGCTGGATTGCCTCACCGACTGGGCCGGCGGCCAGACCGCGATCCGCAAGGCCAAAACCCGCTACCAAGGCATGGATGTGCCAGGCACCGTGTTCACCTTCCACGCGACCGTCACGGCCGCAGAGCCCGGCGAGAAGACCGGCGCCGTCAGCCTCGACATCCGCGTGGTCAACCAGAAGGGCGAGACGACAACCGTAGGCGAAGCGACGCTCGTTATGCCGCTCCGCGGCTAGCCGTGTCACGCCAAGGCCGCGAAGCATATGAAGGTGGGGCGCCCTGACCCGACACACGTGTACCTGCGTCGAGGTGTGACAACCGCCCTTGCGGGTGGCGCGCCACAACAGTAGCCTGACGTTATGCACAAGCGCGCTGGTTCCGAATGTGGTGTTTACCTGTGCCGCGCCAATCCCGGCGCTCCTTAAGGATAGCTTTTTGCGGTTCAAACTCGTCTCAACGACTGCGGGGCGTGCTGAAGGCTGGAGCTGCGCTCTTCCCGCAAACGCCGTTTCAGGGGTGCGCGGCAAAGTCTCGCGGGGTGTCGTCGCGCCGCTGATGCCGTTCGTGGTGAGCTAGCCTGCCCTGAGCCATGCCGAAGGGAACCACTCCACCGCTGGCCCTTCGACAAGCTCAGGGCGAACGGGTCTCTACAGCTGACTGACAGGCGCAAACTCTGACGGACACCCCCGTTTCAGCAACCCCCAGCACCGCTATGCTACGCTGGATGTACCATGCTTCTTAGTCTCTGGCCCCTCATCAGCATCTCGCCGCTCGCCTTTCTGGTCGCGATGGGCGCCACCGCCGTCGGCCTGTTGACCGCCGTCACCGTGCACGAGGCGAGTCATGCTTTCACTGCCCGTTGGCAGGGCGATGGGCTCGCCTGTGGCCTGGGCCGCTGCACCCTGAACCCCATCCGCCACCTCGATCCTGTCGGAACGGTGATGATGCTGCTGGTGGGGTTCGGTTGGGGGAAGCCGGTGCCGGTGCGAGAGTACGCCCTGCGCAGTGGCCCCCGCACCGGCGGAGCGCTGGTGTCGCTGGCCGGGCCGGCGTCGAACTTCGCGTTTGCCGCCGTGGCCTCCTTGCCCCTTCGATTCGACGTCCTCCCGGTGCGGCTCTCGGTCCCGGTCGGCATGGACCCGCTCCAGTTGGCAGGCTACCTGCTGGCGACCATCGTCCTGTTGAACATACTGCTGGGGGTGTTCAACCTGCTGCCCATCGCCCCGCTCGATGGCTTCAAGGTGGCGCTCGGCATCCTGCCCAGAGGAGCGGCCGCCAACTTCGCCCGGCTCGAGCCCTATGGCCCCGGCATTCTGATGCTGCTGCTCATGGTGGGCTATCTGAACTTCGCCCCCTTCGGCCTGGGCGACTTGCTGAATCCTGTGGTCACCTTCGTGATGCGGACGCTGGTCATTGGGCCGTAGCAGGCGCCAACGCCCGGCTTCCGGCGGTAGGTCATGGCCGGCTCGGATTCGGTAAGGCCGGCCGGGTTTGGCCGCTGGCGCTACCGGGTGCTCCAGTTCGCCAAGGCGTTTTCGCGGGGGCTCTCACCGGCAGAGCAGGCTGAGGCGGCTCGGGGGCTCTCGCCTGCGCTCTACGCTGCCTTCGGGCACATGAAGCCTGGGGCCCAACGGCACGCCTTCGACGTCTACCGCAGGCTGCGACAGCAAGGCTGGGACGACGCCGACCTCCTCGCCGCGGGCCTGCTGCACGATGTAGCGAAGGGCCGCCTTCACGTGGTACACCGGGTGGCGTGGGTTCTGATCGGCGCGGTGTCGGTATCGCTTCGGTCGTGGCTGGCGCGGGCCACACCGCTGGGCGATCTCCTCGGCTTACGAGTAAACTATGTGCATGCTGAGGCCAGCGCGCAGCAGGTGCAGGCGGCCGGTGGCTCGCATGAGCTGGTGAGGCTCATCCGCGAGCACTACCGGGTGGCACCGGACGACCCGCGGCTCTGCGCCCTGCAGCAGGCCGACGACGACAACTAAGGACAGAGGACCATGGACCGAATCGTCATTATTGGCATGGGTTTGATCGGTGGATCCCTGGGCTTGGCGTTGCGTGCGGCCAAACTCAAGAACATCGAGATAGTCGGCGTCGATTTCGACCGCGGCGTGCTCAACCAGGCGAAGCGCCTGGGCGCCGTCGATAGCACCGAAGGCAATACGGCCAAGGCCGTTTCAGGCGCCAGCCTGGTTATCGTAGCCACCCCAATCCTGGCCTTCCCCGACGTGTTCCAGACCATCGCGCCCCACCTGCCTGACAACTGCGTGGTGACCGACGTGGGCAGCACCAAGGCGCAGGTGTTGCGCTGGGCTGGCGAGTTCCTGCCCCCACACATCGGCTTCGTGGGCGGCCACCCCATGGCGGGCAAAGAAGTGGCCGGGATCGAGGGCGCATCAGCCACCCTGTTCCAAGGAACCCGCTACTGCATCGTGCCCGCGCCCACAGCGTCGAAAGAAGCGGTGGAACTTCTGGTGGGCGTTGCGAGCCAGGTTGGCGCACAGCCCTTCTTTGCCGACCCCGAGGAGCACGACGTGCTGGTTGGCGGCATTAGCCACCTACCCCTCGTCCTGTCCTCGGCGTTGATGGCCACCGCAGCGGGCAGTCCGGCCTGGCGTGAAATGGCGCTGCTTGCCTCCTCGGGCTTTCGCGACACCACCCGTCTGGCCGCCACCGATCCTGGGTTGACCCGTGGCATCGGCATAACCAACCAGGCCGGCGTGCTGCGCTGGATCGACGGCCTACAGGAGACCCTGACCAACTTCCGCAACCTGCTGCAAGACGACCCCGAGGCGTTCCTAGCCGCGATGGATAAAGCGCGTGACCAACGCCTGCTCTGGATGGC